>CAMBHC010000073.1 GCA_945866285.1 Candidatus Sulfopaludibacter sp. SbA3
GGAGTGGCCAGGCCCCAGCGGCGCCCCGAGCCAGTCCGACAGCACGACCGCCAGGTCGACTTCGAGCACGTCGCCGACCACCACCGTCAGGTTCGCGGGCTTGGTGGCCTCAAGTTCAGCGGCGAGGTCCCGATCTACTTCGACCGCCAGCATCCGTCCGCATTGCTCGGCGAGCGGCCGCGTGATGGCCGCGCGGCCCGGGCCGATCTCGAGAATATTTTCATCCGGCTTGGCGTCAACAGCCTTGACGACCTTCGTCACCCACGCCGGTTCCAGAAAGTGCTGGCCGAATCGCTTTCGTGCCCTCACGCCTTCGGCTCCTGCTTCTCATCGTCACCGTCGTCCGCAGCCGCCACGTCCTCGGGGTCGTCCTCACCAAGCAGCCACCGCTCTTCGTGAGGCGCGATCTCGTGCTCTTCCATGCCGAAGTAGTGGCCCAGTTCGTGGATCAGCGTCTCGCCGATGGCCACGAAGATCTCATCCTCATCGTCGGCGCACTCCTCTTCGATTGGCCCCTGGAATAGCGTGATGCGATCCGGTAGTTGATTGCCGTAGCCAAAACCGCGCTGGTTGAGCGGCGTGCCTTGGTACAGCCCAAGCAGGGTGCCGTCGTCCTCGACGTCCATTTCGTCCAGCAGTTCGTCGGACGGCTCGTCTTCAATGACGATGGCGAGGTTGTGGATTTCCCGGGCGAACCGGCGTGGAATACGCTCAATGGCTTCTTGCACGAGCTCGCTGAATTGCTCGCGCGTCATCGCTTCGCTCTCTTGCCGTAGAGCCGGGTCTTTAGTCCCGCCCTCGGCGCAGGCGGGTCTGAAGACCCGTCACTACGTCTGATGGGCTTGGTGGTGAAGCCCTTGGCGAAGAAGTCGCAGTCCGTGCGGACGTGGCAGATGGGGCAGTTGGGCTTCGGCTTGCAGATGCGTCGGCCGTGAAGAATCAAGTCGTCGGACGCCCTCGTCCACCGCGCGGGCGGCAGCAAGTCGCAGAGCTGAGCCTCGACCTTCACCGGATCGTCGCCGTGGGACAGGCCAATGCGGTCCGCCACGCGCAGTACATGCCGGTCCACCGGCATGCCGGGGACGCCGAGCGCATGCCCGAGGACGACATTGGCGGTCTTGCGCCCCACGCCGGGCAACGCCACGAGTGCGTCCATCGAGGGCGGGACCTGGCCGTCGTGCTCCGTAACCAGGATCGTCGCCATGCCGATCAACGACTTGGCCTTCTGGCGAAAGAAGCCCGTCGCATGGATAAGGGTTTCGAGTTCTGCGGCATCCGCGCCGGCCATCGCCTTGGCGTCAGGAAAGCGCGCGAACAGGGCGGGTGTGACCAGGTTCACGCGCGCGTCGGTGGACTGGGCCGACAACATCGTCGCCGCCAGCAACTCGAACGCGTTACGATGCGCCAGCTCGGTGTCGGCGTCGGGGTAATGCCGATCGAGGCCGTCGAAGATGCGCGCGACCGCAGCGGGAGGCTTCACCTAGTGAATCGGGCCCTTGCCGGGGGGCACGGGCTGCGGTGGCTGGTGCGATTCCGCATAGATGCGCATGTTTTCCTGCAACGCGGCAATCAGTGTCGGAATGAACTGCACCGGCAGCACGATCCTGGCACGCACCGGGGCGCGAACGACGTGCTCCGCCTCGGCCTCGCGGATCTCTTTCTCCGAGAGCGGCTGCACCTCGCAGAAGATGAGTGTGAAGTCGAATGGGGTGTGGTTGACCGCGCAGAAATTAGCGTAGGTGCGCGGTTCGGGTCCGCCGTCCTCGGGGACGATGGTGAAGTTGATCTGTTTGCGGTCGCTCATGATTGGGCCTGCTGCGCTCTAGGCTATCACCCCTGCGAAGGGGACAGACCCCTCGGAACCGCCTGCTCGGGGTCAGTCCGCTAGTACTTGCGCATCACTCCGACGACCACACCCTGAATCTGCACGCCATCCGGCTCGACATAAATCGGCAGCATGGTCGGATTGGCCGGCTGCAGGCGAATGCGGTTGGCTTCTCTGTAGAACTTCTTCAGCGTGACGTCCTGCCCACCGACCAGCGCAATCACCATGTCGCCGTTGTCGGCGGTCTTACGGTCTTCCACGACCACCCAGTCGCCGTCGCGAATCTGCTCGTCGATCATCGACTCGCCGCGGACACGCAGGACGTAGGTGTCGCGCTTGCCGGCAATGAGCGAGTCAGGCACGCTGATGGTTTCGTTGCCGGCCACCGCTTCGATGGGCATGCCTGCGGCCACATAGCCCAGCATCGGCAGTTCGACCGCGCGGCCGCCTGAGCGACTGGGGAGCAGCTCCACCGAACGGCTGCGGTTCCAGGCGCGGCGGATGAAGCCCTTCTCCTGAAGGTTGGTCAGGTGCTTGTGCACCGTGGCCAGGGACGAGAGGCTGAACCGTTCGCCAATCTCCTCCAGGCTCGGGGCATACCCGTGCTGCTGGATGAATTCGTTCAAGTAGTCGAGAATCTCGCGTTGCCGCTTGGTTAGTGGTTGCATAAGTGGACTCCGGAGTGGCGCAGTTGCTCCGTTTCTTCGCCCTGAACAGGAAGCGTAAGCAAACAAGAGGCGAAAGTCAACCGGGTCAGCCCGACTTGCCGCATACTCGTTCAACCTTCCGCGCCCCTGCCGGTCTAATCCCTACAGCAGGGGCACGCGGTCATGACCCATGAATCGGCAGTTCGCAACGCGTGGACCCCGGCAGTTGCAACCGGGTGGACGGTGACCGTCGTCGAGCCGGACGCCCCAGGGACCGACGGCGCAATCAGCGTCGAGGGCATGGACGACGCGGCCCTGATTGCGGCGTCGATGGCGGGGCGCCGCGACGCGTTCGACGCGATTGTCGAGCGTCATCGCCGCACCGTGTATCAGGTCTGCTATCGCTTCGTCGGTAATCACGAGGACGCCAGCGACCTGTCGCAGGAATCGTTCGTGCGCGCGTGGCGCGGCCTCAAGACCTTCAAGGGCCAGGCGGCGCTGTCCACCTGGCTCTATCGCATTGCCGTGAACGTGTGCCTCAACCGCGTGAGCGTGAAGACGCCGCCGACCGATCCAATCGAGTCGACTGACCACTTTGAGGACACGCGCGTCGAAGGTGCACAGGCCGCGTTGCTGCGCGAGGAGCGCGCCGCCACCGTGCGCAAGGCGATTGCGTCACTGCCCAAGAAGCAGCGCGCGACGTTAATCCTGCGCACCTATCACGACTTGTCGCACCAGCAGATCGCCGATATTCTCGGCAGCTCGGTCGGCGCAACGAAGGCCAACTTCTTTCACGCGTTGGCCAACCTGAAGAAGCTCCTAGGGAACGAACCATGACGCACCTCTCGGCGGATGAACTGGTCGACGCACTGGACGACACCCTCGAGTCGGGCCGCCAGGCGCATCTCGACGCGTGCGAGTCGTGCCGCCAGCAGGTGGTGGAGCTCGAAGCAACGCTCGGTGCGACGCGTGACGTTGCGGTGCCCGAGCCGTCGCCGCTCTATTGGGAGCACTTGTCCCGGCGGGTTCGCACCGCCATCGACGCTGAGCCGCCCACCGCGGGGGGAGGGAGCCGTTGGCTGCGCTGGCCCGTCCTCGCTCCCATCGCCGCCCTCGCGTTGCTCGTCATGGCGCTGGCCGTGTCGCTGCCGCGCGAGGCCCCCATCGCTCCAGCGGTGGCGACCAACGAAGCCGCAGACACCGCGGTGGATGATCGCTTTGCCGTCGTCGCCGACCTGGTGGGCGACCTCGACTGGGATACGGCGGTCTCCGCCGGCCTCATCGTCTCACCGGGCGCCGCCGATCGGGCTGTGCTCGACCTGACCGCCCTTGAACAACGCGAATTAGCGCGTCTGCTGCAGGCAGAGCTGACGCGAGCCAAATCATGATGACTGTTCGTACGCTTCTCACCGCGACACTTCTTGTGAGCACCCTGGCGGCCACGGCCTCGGCCCAGGACTTCCAGGCGCAACCTCAAGGACCGGGGCCACGGCCACCGCTGCAGGGCATCGACAACGGCGACATGACCCCCTCCGAGGTCCAAAAGCTGTTCGACGCCTACCTGGTCATGGAAGCCCAGCAGGCGCTCGAGTTGACCGACGACCAGTACCCGCAGTTCCTGGCGCGCCTGCGCGTGTTGCAGGACACACGACGACGGAATCAGCAGGAGCGGTTCCGGCTGATGGGGGCGTTGCAGCGCTTGAGCGCGCCCCGCATGAAGGTGGTCGAAGAAGGCGCGCTGAAGGAGCGGCTCGCGGCACTGCAGGAACTGGAGTCGCGCACCGCCGCCGAACTGCGCAAAGCCTACTCGTCCGTGGATGAAGTCCTCGACCTGCGGCAACAGGCTCGCTTTCGGGTGTTCGAAGAGCAGATTGAACGTCGCAAGCTCGAGCTGCTGATGCGGGCGCGTCAGCAGAACCGCCCCACTCAGCAGCAACCGGGACAAAGACCCCAGGTCCGCCGGCCACCTGGCCTGTAGACGGAGCAGCCTGCCTCGCCGTCGCGACCATCAGTCGCGAAGGCGGAGCCTGCCTCGCCGTAGCGACCATCAGTCGCGAAGGCGGGTAGAATAGAGCATGCACGCGCGATCGCTTCTGGCTGGGTGCCTCGTGGCGGGAACGGCGGTGATGGCCGCCAATTCACTCACGCCTCAGCTCGCGGACGCGTTCGAGAAGAAGATCGTCGCCGTCCAGGCGAACGCCTCAGCCAACACGAAGGCGCCGCGCCCCACGCAGTTCACTGAAGACGAAGCCAACTCGTACTTGAAGTACAAGTCCGGCCCGCTGCTGCCGACCGGCTTGACCGAACCGGTGATCACGCTCCACGGCGAAGGCCGCGTCACGGGCCATGCTGTCGTGGACCTGGATGTCGTGCGGCAAAAGCAGAGCAGCGGCGGCTGGCTCGATCCAACTAGCTACCTGAGCGGCAAGCTGCCCGTAAGTGCGGTGGGCCGAATCGTGACCGCCGACGGCACGGGGCGCTTCGAACTCGACCGCGCTGATGTCAGCGGCATTCCCGTGCCCAAGTCGCTGCTGGCGCAGATGGTTACCTACTTCACGCGCACCGCCGGCAATCCTGGCGGTTCGTCCATCGACGACACGTTCGAGCTGCCCGCCGACATTCGACGCATCGATGTCACGACCGGTCGTTTCACCGTCGTGCAATAGCGCCTGTGACCGAGGACCTCCTCCAGCTGCCCTTGCAGTTTCTCAAGGGGGTCGGTCCGCGCAAGGCCGCCGACCTGAAGAAGGCCGGCCTCAACACCGTCGAAGATCTCCTGTTCCGTTTTCCGCGCCGCTACGAGGACCGCAGCCGCCTGCAGACGATCATCTCGTTGCGGCCGGGCATGACCGCGGCCATCAGTGGTGAGGTGCTCAATGCCGGCCTGGCGCACACGCGTCGCCCCGGCTTCCGCCTGTTCCAGGCTCTCGTGCAGGATGCCAGCGGCCAGATCCAGGTGGTGTGGCCGAACCAGGCCTTTCTGAAGGACGTCATCCGCGCGCACCAGCGCATCGTGCTGTTCGGCAAGGTCGAGCTGTGGGGATCGCGCGGGTTGCAGGTCACGGATCCGGAGTTCGAGATCATCAAGGACGGCGCCGAGCTCGACGGCAGCCGTGAGGCCGGACGCGAGCTGGACACCCTTCACACCGGCCGCATTGTGCCCGTTTACGAACGCACTGGCAGTGTCACGCCGAACATGCAGCGGCGCTTTGTGTGGCAGGCATTGGAGCAGTTGCCGCCGGATGGATTCGACCCCGTCCCCGGCGACATCCTGGCGACAGAGCAGTGGCCGGCCCGTCGGGACGCGCTGTGGCAGGCGCATTTTCCCGAGGCAACGACCAGCATCGACGCGCTCAACGCGTTCGCCACGCCGGCGCAACGCCGGTTGATCTTCGAGGACTTCTTTGTCTTCCAGACGGGCCTGGCCTTGCGCCGCCACGAAAATGCGCAAGTCAAGAAGGGCCTCGTCTGCGCCGTGGACGACCGGATTCGCGAGAGTGCGCGCAAGGTATTGCCCTTCAAGCTGACACAAGGCCAGCGCGACGCACTGGCGGAGATCGTCGCGGACCTGCAGAAACCATGGCCCATGCAGCGGTTGCTGCAAGGCGACGTCGGCGCCGGTAAGACCATCGTTGCGCTGCTCGCGGCCGTGGTGGCCATGGACAACGGGTTCCAGGTCGCCATGATGGCGCCGACGGAAATCCTTGCCGAGCAGCACTACCGCACGGTCGTAAAGGTGCTCGACGGCCGTCCGTACCGCACGGCGCTGCTGACGGGGCGCGTCACGGCGGCCACGCGCCGGGATCTCCTGCCGGCCATCGAGCGCGGCGAGGTCAACCTGGTGGTGGGTACCCAGGCACTGGTGCAGGAGCACGTGACATTCAAGTCGTTGGCCCTCGCGGTGATCGACGAGCAACATCGCTTTGGCGTCGTGCAGCGCGGCACGCTCGCCGCCAAGGGACTGAACCCCGACGTGCTGGTGATGACGGCCACGCCCATTCCGAGAACCCTGGCGCTGACCGAGTGCGGCGACATGGAAGTGTCGGTGATTCGCGGCCTGCCGCCAGGCCGCAAGCCCATTCGCACTCTCGTCAAGGCCGACTCACGCCGCGACGAGGTGTATGCGCTGATTCGCGACGAGATCAAGCGGGGCCGCCAGGTCTACGTGATCTATCCGCTGGTCGAAGAGTCCGAGAAGATCGACCTGAAGGCGGCCACCGCGATGGCCGAGGAACTGACCCGCGTGTTCCCGGAGTTCACCGTCGCGCTGCTGCACGGCCGCATGAAGGGCGATGAGAAGGCGCAGGTGATGCGGGCCTTTGCCGGCGGCGCCCTGCAATTGCTCGTGTCCACGACGGTGGTCGAAGTCGGCGTGGACGTGGCCAACGCGACGCTGATGGTCGTGGAGCACGCCGAGCGGTTCGGGCTGTCGCAGTTGCACCAGTTGCGGGGGCGCATCGGACGCGGCGAGCATGCCTCGACGTGCGTGTTGCTGTACCAGGCGCCGTGGACCGATACTGCCAGAGAGCGGCTGAAAGCCATGGCGGACACCTCTGACGGCTTCGTGATCGCGGAGCGGGACCTGCAACTGCGCGGACCTGGGGACTTCTTCGGCACGCGGCAATCAGGCCTCCCGACGCTACGCGCCGGTGACCTCACGCGCGACGTCGACCTGCTGGAGCGCGCCTACCAGGAGGCGCGAGTCCGGGTCGATGCCGGGACGCTCAGCCCCGAGCAGAAGGCCTACGTGCGCGGCGTGTGGCAGCGGCAGTTCGGCCTCATCACCGTCGGATAGTTACAGTGCTTCTGTGCTCAAGTGCTATGGTGCTGAAGTGCTCCATTCGAACCCCAGCACCTAAGCACCTAAGCACCTAAGCACCTAAGCACCTAAGCACATGAGGATCATCGCGGGCACCAACAAGGGCAGGGGGTTGAAGGCGCCAAAGTGGGACGGCCTCCGCCCGACTTCGGATAAGCTGCGAGAGACCTTGTTCAACATCCTCGCGCCCCATGTCATGGATGCCCGCGTGCTCGACGTGTTCGCGGGCACCGGCGCCATTGCGCTCGAGGCCCTGAGCCGCGGCGCGGCGGCGGCCACCTGTGTGGAGCAGGACCGGCGGGCGGTGGCGCTGATCGAGGACAACCGCACGCTGTGCGGCGAGGTCAATCGCTGTAAGATCATCCGCGACAGCGTGGAGCGCGCCCTGGCGCGGCCCGTGCACGGCGGTCCGTTCGATATCATCGTGCTGGATCCGCCGTACGACTACCCGGCGCTGGCCGCGGCCGTTCGCGACGCCGCCAGCCAGCGCAGTCCCGGCGCCGTGCTCGTGCTCGAGCACGCGTCACGCGTGACACCGCCGGCCCCGGTGGGCCTGACCGTGACACGCACCGTCAAGTCGGGCGACAGTGCCCTGAGTTTTTACCAATGAGCCAGCCGCCACCGACTCGCATCGCGATCTATCCAGGGTCGTTCGACCCGCTCACTAACGGCCACGTCGACATCATCGAGCGCGGCGCGCGGATCTTCGACAAGATCATCGTCGCGATCCTGGTCAACGTCGAGAAGACGCCGTTGTTCTCGGAAGCCGAACGCGTGGCGTTGATCCAGGAAGTGTTCAAGGGCCAGCCGAACGTGCAGGTGGAGACCTTTGATGGCCTGCTGGTCGAGTACGCGCAGCGCAAGGGCGCCTCGGTCCTCGTGCGCGGCCTGCGCGCGATCTCGGACTTCGAATACGAGTTCCAGATGGCGCTGATGAATCGGCATCTGGCGCCCGGCATCGAGACCGTCTTCATGATGCCGGCCGAGCAGTACACCTACATCAGCTCGCGACTGATCAAAGAAGTGTTCATGCTGAATGGCAAGATCGACGGCCTGGTGCCGCCGGTGGTGGAAGAACAATTGCGGGCCAAGCGCGCCGGCCGATCGAAGCCGCAAGACTGACAGAACGACGAACGAACACCGCACACACAAGGACGAGATCGATGACTTTCGCACGTCGCATGAGCCGCGTTACGGTATCACCCACCTTGAAGGTGTCGGCCGAGGCCGACCGCCTGCGCCGCACCGGCGTCGACGTGGTTGACCTGGGTGCGGGCGAACCCGACTTCGGCACCCCGGAGCACGTCAAGGCCGCCGCTCACGCCGCGCTCACGGCCAACTTCACGAAGTACACGCCATCGGCGGGCGTTCTGGAGTTCCGCGACGCCGTCGCCCACGATTACAGCCAGCGCTACGGGGTCTCGGTGAAGGCCGACGAAGTGATCATCTCGGCCGGCGCCAAGCAGGCCCTGTATAACGCCGCCATGGTGCTGTTCGACCAGGGCGATGAGGTCATCACGCACAGCCCCTTCTGGCCGACCATCGTCGATCAGATTAAGCTGGCCGACGCGACGCCAGTCCTGGTGCAGACGCACCGCGAGGACGGCTTTGCCATCAAGGCCGGCGCCATTATCGATGCGCTCACCCCGAAGACCAGGGCGATCATCATCAACTCGCCCTGCAACCCGACCGGCGCGTTGATGGCAGAGGCCGACATGATCGCCATTGCCGACGCGGCCGCCGCCCGCGGCATTTGGGTGATCGCGGACGTGACCTACGAGCATTTGATCTATGACCCGGTTCCGCACAACCTGGTGAAGATTCTGCTCGACCGCATGCCGGACCGGACCGTCATCTGCAGTTCCGCATCAAAGAGCTATGCCATGACCGGCTGGCGGTGCGGCTGGGCGATCGGACCGAAACCGTTGATTGCCCAGTGCAACGTCCTGCAGGGCCACGCGACCTCGAACATCAACTCGATCACGCAAAAGGCCGGCATCGCCGCGCTGACCGGGCCGCAAGGCGACGTCACGTTGATGCTCGACGAGTACCGCAAGCGGCGGGATGCCGTGCACGGCTGGCTCACCGCCGATCCGCGGTTCCAGTGCGTCAAGCCCTCGGGTGCGTTTTACCTGTTCCCGTACGTGGCCGATCTCCTCTCACCGGCGGGCCTCAAGACCACCGGCGAGCTGGCCGAGGCCCTGTTGCAGGAGGCGGCCGTCGCCGTGACGCCCGGCGAGGGGTTTGACGCTCCGGGATTCTTCCGGCTGTCATACGCCACGTCGCTCGACCGATTGCGTGAAGGCGTCGATCGGATCGTCGCGTTTGTCGCC
>CAMBHC010000074.1 GCA_945866285.1 Candidatus Sulfopaludibacter sp. SbA3
CGAACTCAAGCGCGAGCATCCGGAGATCGAGCTGAAGCTGATGTCGGGCAGTTCGGAACAGTGCCTGGCCCGGCTGCGCTCTGGCGCCGGCGACCTGGCCCTGCTGACGCAGCCGGTCGAGCAACCGGACCTGGTGACGGTGCCCGTGCTGCAGGAGGAACTGCTGGTGGTGACCGCCGCCAAGCACCCGCTGTCACGCAAGAAGAGGGTGCTGCCGCAGGACCTGGTGCGCCAGCCCTTCGTGCTGTTTGAGTCGGGCTCGAACACCCGGCGCTCGATCGACGAGTTCTTCCTCACGGCGCGCATTGAACCGCAAATCGTGATGGAAACCGAGAACGTCGAGATCATCAAGGCGCTGGTCCGCAACGGCCTCGGCATCACGATCATCCCCTACCAGGCGGTGGCCCGCGACGTCACGAGCGGCCAGATGCACTGTGCCCGTATCGAGGGGCGGTCGCTGGTGCGGGAAACCGCCTGGATTTACCCGAAGATGAGCCGGACCCCGCGCGCGGTGCAGGAAGTCATCAAGGCCTTTGAGCGGGTACGCCCGAAATTGAAGCTCGCGCCGTAAGCAGCCAGCGGAAGCGATTGCCGGCGAGCGCCTTACGGTGCTTTCGGCTGCTGCCGTAGCGAATACGACGTCCGCGACCACACGGTAATACCGGGCTTGTTCACCAGCTTGACCTCGATCTTCCGCGTGCGCTTGAGCGGGTCGGGGTTGGTGGACGAGTAGCCCAGCACGTAGTAGTCGCTCGTTTCGGCGTCAATCCGCTTCAACGCCTTGTCGAAGTTGTTCTGGTTGACCACGGCGATGCCGCCGGTTTCTTCCGCCAGCACGCGCAGGCTGTCCTGCGACTTGCGCACGTACTCCCCGTACTCCACCGGGTCCAGTTGCTCGTCGAGATCCGCGCCGGCCACCAGGCCGCGCGGGTCGATGGTGTAGAGCGTCGCGTTGGCACGGTTCGCCGTGCGCGTCACTTCCGCCAGCTCGCGCGCCAGGTCGGCATCCGCAAACTGCTGGCCGCTGAACGCGCCCTGTTGCTGGCGGCCCTCTTCGCGCGTCTGGCCGAAGCGGCCGCCGAACACCGGGTCCTCGCCGAGCCGCGATTCCGAGAACGGGTTGAAGTCGTAGCCGTTGCTCACCCAGATCACCGCCTTGCGGCGGTTGTTGATCTTCTCCATCTGCGACAGCATGTCGTAGGCGGTCGAGAACGCGACGTGGGCCCGGTAGCGCACTTCGCTCGGGCCCTCTGAGCCCTCGGAGCCCTGGATGATGTCGGAGGGCTTCAGCCCGCTTCCGGTGATCTTCTTGATGGCCTCGTCCAGGATCTTGCGGTCGTAGGTCGGGTCGATCGCGAGCGACGAGGGCCCGGTCGAGACGATCGAAAACATGTCGCCTTCGTGGACCAGCGTGCGCGAGATTTTCTTGAACAGGTCGCGGATGCGGCCGGTATTGCGGAAGTCGAGATGCAGGTCATCGACGATGATCAGGAAGATGCGGCCGGCGGTGTCGTTCTTGGGGCGCGAGGGTGGCAGGATAATGCCCTCCTGAGCCGACGGCGCCGGTGGGGCCGCCAGGTTATGCACGCGGCCGCCGTGCACCAGCGTGAGGCCGGTAAGCTCCTGCTTGACGCCGTCCTCGTAAACTTCAAAATCGCCCTTGGTCAGGTCGGCCACGAACTGGTCCTGGCCGTTGCGCACGATTGCATCCGTCGTGACGTAGTCAATGGCCACGCGAAACTGCGGCTGGCCGCCTTGGGCCGGTGCCGGCGGCGCGGGTGCCTGGGCGCCCAGGGCCGTGGTCAAGGCCAGGGTGGCCAGTGCTGCAAGGCGATAACTTGCCGTCTTCATGCTTGACAGTATAAGACGACTGGCACGGGGATTGGGCTTGGATGCTTGGTGGTGCACTCCAAGTCCCAAGTCGCGTTTCATCTCGAAACCGGGGTGATCGGCGGATAGTTTTCTCGCGATCGCCTTGACTCCCGTTGTGAATTATCCGAGCAGTTCGTGCCGGAGTGAATCGAACAGGCCGTCGGCGCGGCGCACCCCATCGAGGACGGCCTCAGCCGTGAGCCACGTATCCGGGTTCAGCGCTTCGGCCCGCGCCATCCAGCGATCGCGTTCGCCTGCCTCGGTGTGCCGTTGGTGAATGCGCGCTGACAATTCGGAATGACGCGCCCGCAGGCGCGTCGCGATTTCGCGTCCCACGAGTTCCTCGAGCAACCCGTGCGTGTGGTGGGGCGCGACCGGCATCTCATCGGCCGACTCGAAATCAGCCACCAGCGCCTCTGCCGCCAGCGCCAGGTCGGCGACCTGCTCGGGCGTCTCGTCAGGTGCATCAACGGAGTCCGGTTCCGGGGCGGGTTGCTGGCGTGGTCGCGGAGCCTGGTCACGTTGCTGGTCGCGTGGCCGCTGGCGGCGGCCCTCCGGCTGCCGCGGGCGGGCCGGGGCCTCGTCTTCCGGCGTCATCACCTCGCTCAACGCGAGAATCGCCGGCCAGTCGAACTCCATTTCCGGATGCTGGTCTTCGATGGTGCGGATGGCGTCTTCGTCGAGCGGCGCACGGCCCAGGAGAACGCCCGGCGCCGTGCGATACCAGTACAGCAGCTTCGGCCGATCGCCCGGGCGATCGGCGTGAAGCAGGAAGGTGTTTTCAGTGCCGCGGCGATCGCGGGTCAGGCGGAGGAATGGCACGCAGCTACCCTAACGCCGCTTCTTCGCGGTGCTCTTCTTGGGTGCCGGCTTGGCTTTCTTCGCGACCGGCTTGGCCGCTTTCGCGGGCTTGGCCTTGGGGGCGGGTTTGGCTTTCGTCTTGACCACCACCTTCGCCTTGACCACCGGCTTCGCCTTGACCACCGGCTTCGCCTTGGCCACCGGCTTCGCCTTGCTCGCCACCTTCGCTTTGGCCACCGGCTTCGCCTTGACCACCAGCTTCGCTTTCACCGTCTGCCCCACGGAGCCTTGGCGAACGGGGGGCTTGGCGGCCGGCGCAGCCACGGGCTTAGGCTGGGCGACCGCCTTGGCGGGAGCTGAGTTCAGCTTGACCACTGGCGCATCTGGCGACCGGAAGACCATCGAGAACCGCACCTGGCCGTCGTACGCGGTCTGGAAGGTCCAGATTTCTGACACGAGGATGTCAAACTCGGCGCACAGCCGTCGTGCGGCATCGACCGACGTCGGCGGCAGGTATAGGTGCAATGGCACCTTGAGTCTGGCGAATCTGGCCCACTGCGCGCGGGCCTCAAGGATATTGACCGACTCACCGGTTTCAACCTCGACCGTCCCGATGAGCGTCTTGCCGCCCTCGGCGAAGATCAGGACGTCTGGAAACTGGACGAGGTTTTCAATCGTCACCGACTGGTTCTGCTCGCTACCAGGGTTGATGATGACTTCGGTCTTGCGCTTGTAACGGGCCTGCAGCAGGCGGATGACCCGGTCGTGCTCAAGCTGTTCGCGAACCGGGCGGGTGAGAATCGGGCTCACTAATGGCCTCTTCGGGTTGGGTAGGTCGGAATGTCACGGCACTATAACACGCGGGTCACGGCACCCCGGCTAGAATGGAGGGATGTTTTTTCGCGGAATTGCCCTTCTCCTAACCCTTCTGGCTGGCGTCAGTGTGTCAGCACAGCAAAGTCCCCTTCGCCAGGGCTCCGGGGGCCAGGCCCCCACCTCCGCCAAGGCCACGGCGGGCAAGCCAACCGAGGCAGTCCGAACCGGGGTCGACCCGGCGGTGGCGACGCTGCTGACCAGCATCCGGGCCGCCGACAAGGGCCAGCTGGCCGTCTCGGAAGAGGACGGCCGCTTCCTGCGGGTTCTGGTTGGCGCCATCGGCGCCAGGCAGGTGCTGGAAATCGGTGCCGCCAGCGGCTACAGCGCCATCTGGATCGGCATGGCGCTGCGCGAAACCGGTGGCAAGCTCGTCACCATCGAGTACGACCCCGTGCGCGCCAAGGAGGCCGCGGCCAACGTCCAACGCGCGGGCCTCAGCGACATCGTCCAGGTGATCGCGGGTGACGCGTTCAAGGAGGTCCCGAAGGTGCAGGGCCAGTTCGACCTGGTGTTCCTTGACGCCTGGAAGCCGGACTACAAGAAGTTTTTCGAGATGGTGTTCCCGCGCGTCACGCCGGGTGGGCTGTTCCTCGCGCACAACGTCATCAACAAGAAGAACGACATGCTCGACTTCCTGACCCTGATCGAAACGCACCCGCAGGCGCTGACGACCACGGTGTCGCCCGGCTTCGAGGGCATCTCGATCACGTACAAGAAGCGGAAATAACGAAGAACGAATTACGAAGAACCAAAGCTATATGAGAGCCGTTCACATCATTGGCGTGCCCCTCGACCTCGGCGGGGCCAGGCGCGGCACCGACATGGGGCCCTCGGCGTTTCGCATTGCCGGCATTCGCGAGCAGTTGTCAGCGCTCGGCTTGTCGGTCACGGATAAAGGTGACGTGCCGTCTCCATTCCCGAGGCGAAAGGCGCCGGTGACCCACGCAAGCGGTACATGAAAGACATTGCCAAGGTGTGCCAGCGGCTGTTTCAGATGTCGCTGGCGTCGCTGGACGAAGGCGCGACCCCGATCGCGCTCGGCGGCGATCACAGCCTCGGCGCAGGAACAGTGGCGGCCGCATCAGTACACATTCGTCGTCAGGGCAAGCCGCTCGGCTTGATCTGGGTCGATGCGCACGGCGACATGAACAGTCCGGCGTCCAGCGGATCAGGCAACGTGCACGGCATGCCGCTCGCGGCCCTGCTCGGTTCCGAGCCGGCCGAGCTGGCGCACTTTGCCGGCGACGCGCCGGCGGTGCAAGCGAAGCACACCGTGTTAGTGGGCATTCGCAACCTGGATGAGCGCGAAAAGGAAATCGTGCGGGCCGCCAAGGTGACCGTGTTCACGATGAAGGACATCGATCGGCTGGGCATCGCCGAGGTCATGGAGCGCGCCCTGGCTATTGCTTCCAAGGGCACGGGCGGTTTTCACGTCTCATACGATCTGGACGTCTGCGACCCAACCGTCGCGCCTGGCGTCGGCACGCCGGTCAAGGGCGGCCTCAGTTATCGCGAAGCGCACGTGGTCATGGAGATGATTGCGGAATCGGGGAAAATGACGTCGCTCGACCTGGTCGAGGTCAACCCCGCACTCGATGTACGCAACACCACCGCGGAGTTCGGAACGGAACTCGCGCTGTCGGCATTCGGGAAAAATATTCTGTAGAAATAGAAAAGGCGGCACTGAAGGGCCGCCTTTCTGGCCAGTCGTTGCGTGCTGGACTAGGACGCGGCGATGCGACCGAAGCCGCTCTGGTTGCCCTTCGACTCTTCGAGCATGTCCTCGAGCGTGTCCATCAGCATCACCAGCGAGTAGGGCTTTTCAACCAGCCGTGTGTTCGGACGAATCGTTTCGAGATCCGCCGATTCCGAACGCAGGCCGGAGAAGATGATCACCGGCACACCAGGCGGCGTCGAGACGACCACCTCGCGGCCAGAGCCACGGCGGAGCCGAAGGTCGATGATGGCCGCCGCCGGCCGATGCGTCTTGATGGCGTCGATGCCCTCGTCTGCCGTCTCGGCCGTGACCACCGTGTACTGCCGCATCTGCAAGAACTTCACGAGCGGCTGACGGACAGCACTGTCGTCTTCGACGACCAACACCACGGGTGAAATTTCTCTGACCACGCTAAAAGTATCGTCCTATCGCAGTGGGAACGCCATAGCAGAATGGCAAGACAAATAAGGGCGTTGTGTGCGTTTAACGGACTGCGACGACAGTCGTGTCGATTCAGCGACGGCCAGTACTTGCTTCCATGGGTGTTTGGTGTGCACCTTCGCCGAGCCGTTCCGGCGGCTTCGCCGAGGCACGACTGCAGACGGGCGTTCATGTTCGTATGGCTACGAACCAGTCTCTTGCGAACACCGTCGCGGCTTCGCCGCTATGGTGGCAACCTTCGCGTGAACCAGAACGAAGGTTGGTGGGCCGGGTGGGGATCGAACCCACGACCAATCGGTTAAAAGCCGAGTGCTCTACCACTGAGCTACCAGCCCGAACCACTCATTGTACACCGTGCCGCGCCCGCTCCATCTGCAGCAATTCCCTGGTGGCCGCGTGCTGAGGATAATCAAGAACCGTCCGTGGCTCTCCCTCCTCCACCACCAGGCCATCAGCCAGGACGACAACGCGGGTCGCATGCTGGCGCACGAAGTCATCGTCGTGCGACGTCATGACCAGGGTGCGGCCCGATGCGGCCAGGGCGTGCAAGGCGGCGCCCAGGTCGTTCTTCCGCGCCGGATCCAGCGATGCCGTCGGCTCGTCCAGCAACAGCAGCGGCGGGTCGACCGCGAGCGCGCGCGCGATGGCCACGCGCTGCGCTTCCCCGCCCGACAACTCGCGCGGCAACGCGCCGGCGCGGTGGCCCACGCCGAGTTGCTCGAGCAGTCCCTGGGCGCGGGTCCGCGCCTCCGCAGTGGCGACACCGCGCACGTGAATTGGCGCGAGCGTGACGTTATCGATGGCGCACAAGTGCTCAAAGAGGTAGTGGAACTGGAACACCATGCCGGCCTTGCCGGCCGTGACCTGTCCCGAATCGGGCGCGTCGAGTCCGGCGATCACGCGCAGGATCGTCGTCTTGCCGGATCCCGACAGTCCCATCAACGCGACGATTTCCCCGGCGCGCGCGTCCAGGTTGACGCCCTTCAGGATGGCGCGGTTGCCGCGGGTCAGGTGCAGGTTGCGAACGGTCAGCGTCGCTGTCATGCGCCCGGCATCCTCCATCGCTCTTCAAGACGGCGCGCGAGATAGCCGAGCGGCAGGGACATCACGAGATAGATCGCTGCGCACATCAATCCTGGCACCAGCCAACTGCCGATATTGGTGGCGAAGATCTGCGTCTGCTTGGTGAGCTCGACGACCGTGATCACCGAGACGAGTGAGGAATCCTTCAGCAGCGCGACGAAGTCGTTGGTCATCGGCGCGAGGGCGAGACGAAAAGCCTGCGGTGCGCGGATCAACCGTAACGCCTGGAAGTTGGTGAATCCGAGAATGCGCGCCGCATCCAGTTGCCCCCGCGGCACAGCCTCGAGCGCGCTGCGGTAGATTTCACTTTCATAGGCGGCGTAGTTCAAACCCAGTCCGAGCAGCGCGGCGATGAACGCCGGTAACCGCACCACGGACGACAAGCCGTAGTAGATCACGAACAATTGCAACAGCACCGGCGTGCCCCGCATCACCTCAACGTAAGCCGTCAGCAGCGCCCGGCTGATCGGATCGCCGTACACACGGCCCACGGCGATCAGCGATCCGAGGGCCACCGCCAGCGCCATGGCGAAGCAGCTGAGCGACAGCGTAATCAGCGCCGCGCGAAACAGCGACGGCAAATAGAGTTGAAGGGCGCTCAAGGTGCCAGGGGGGACGTCAGTGCCAGGGGTGCCAAGGGTGCCAGGGGTGCCAAGGGTGCCAGAAGTGCCAGGGGTGCCAGAGGTGCCGAGCACGCGAGCAAACAGCGACGGCTGATCGGTGTTCCACACGTGCCACTTGCGGAAGATGCGCTCCAGTGTGCCGTCGCGCATCGCCTCGCGCAGGATCGTGTCCACGCGGTCGCGAAGGGCCGTGTTCTCGGGCGCGGTGATGATGATGTAGTGGCCAATCGCCAGGGCGTCTACATGGGTGACGAGGCCGGTATTGCGGCGCATGGCGCGTTCGGCCAGCACGTGGTCAAGGACCACGGCATCCACGCGGCCGTTGGCCAGGTCCGAATAGGGATGCACGTCTTCGTCGTACGACACGGCGGTAAGACCGTGACGCCGCTCGGCTTCGAGCAGCAGGTCGTAAGCCATCGTGCCTCCGAGCGTCGCCACTCGCTTGCCCCTGAGGTCGGCGAGCGTGCGGAAGCGTTCGCGATCGGCCGCACGCACCGTCATCACTTCGCGGAACTCGTAGTACGGCACGCTGGCGGCCAGCGACTGGCGGCGCGCGGGGATGTCTTCAATGCCGCTCAGCCCGATGTCGAAGTCGCCACGCCCGGCCGATTGATCGAGTGACTGGAACGCGATCTGGATGAACTGCGAGGGGCGGCCGAGCTGCGCGGCCACCAGCTCCGCGATCTCCACGTCAAAGCCCGATACCTTGGTGGGGTCCGACGGATCGGCCTCCACGAACGGGGCGCCGCCCTCGGCATCGCCGCCCCACCGCAACGGCGCGGGCGTCTGTGCGTGGGCCACCACCGCCCACAGAAGGCAGCCGTGAAGGCACAAGAGCCATGCGGTGGCGCGCATGCACCCAATCCTTGCGACCAATCCGCACCCTGTCAAGGAAAAGCCCACGTGAACACTGGCTACGAATCAGGCTACCCTAAGTCCATGAAGTCGGGCGGGCAGCGGATGTGGCTCCTGGTCGGATTGCTCGGCGTGATTGGCGCCGGCGTCACCGTGACCCACGCGCAGCAGATTTGGGCTGGCGGCTTCGGTGGGCGCACACCTCCGCGCTTCCCCACAGCCACGACGTTCGACGGCAGCTTCAACTTCTGCCGCGTCATGTTCAGAAGCGATCGGCGCGAGAAGCAGGGCTGGGCCACCGACTACCCTGGCGCCGACATCAACTTCAGCGTCCGGCTGGCCGAACTCACCAAGGTAAAGGTCAAGATGGCCAACACCGGCACCGAAGACGAGACGCCCGATGCCGTGGTCGTCCGGCTCACCGACCAAGCGCTGTTTCAGTGCCCGTTCACCTTCATGGAGGATGCCGGCACGGCGCGCTTCAGCGACGCGGAGGTGGAGCGCCTGCGCGACTACCTGCTGAAGGGCGGGTTCCTGCTGGTCAGCGACTACCACGGCAGTTGGGCCCGCGAGCAGTTCGACGAAGAGATCGGCCGCGCCCTGCCGCGTGCGCAATTCCCCACAGCCGATCTGCCGCCAGACCATGTGGTCTGGCGGACGATGTTCCCGGTCTCCAGGCTACCGCAGATGGCATCGATCAACACCTGGCGGCGCAGCGAGGGCGGCACCATCGAGCGGTGGAATGAGGACGCCTCTCCGCCGAGCGCGCGCGGCATTGTCGATGCGCAGGGCCGGCTGATGGTCGTGATGGTCCACAACACCGACATGCCTGACGCCTGGGAGCGTGAAGGCGAAGACAGTGATTACTTCTTTCGCTTCTCACCAGACGCCTATGCCATGGGCATCAACATCCTGCTGTACGCGATGACCCACTGACCATGAAGCGCTGACGCGCGCGGGTGGTTCTCTGGCGGCCAGACCTGAAGGTCTGGCGTGGCTTGCCGATTACCCGGACAGGATGTTAACGCCACCTGACGACATCGCCACCCGTCGCCTCCATCACCAACTGGAGATGACGATCCGCGACGTGAATCAAGAATTAATCAGCGCCTCCACCGGAGCTATCACCCGCAGTGCGTTCACCAACGTCGCGCGCATGGTGGCCGACCTGCGAGGACGCTATCTCCAGTGCGTGCTCAGGCTCGGCGAAGAATCGCTGAGCGGACACATCACGACTGACGCCACGCTGGAGATGAAATCGCTGCGCGAGGCCTATAACGAGGCCGCGGAAGGGTTCG
>CAMBHC010000075.1 GCA_945866285.1 Candidatus Sulfopaludibacter sp. SbA3
CCACACGCAGGCGCAATCGACGTTGCAGATTCTGCCAGGTATTCAGGCGGGCCTGAAGGCCCGCCTCTACGACCAGAGCTATTGGGCCGCGTCGACCAGCGTCGGCGACAACGCGCGGACGAGGTCCTCGGGCGCGAGCGCGATCAAGAACCCGCGCCGTCCCCCGTTGATGTAGATGCGCTCGAGGTCGGCGATGGTCCGCTCCATGTAGACCGGCAGCTTCTTGCGGGTGCCAAACCGCGAGGTCCCACCCACCAGGTAGCCGCTATGCTTCTGCGCCACGTCCGGGTCGCACGGCACGACGGTCTTGCACCCCATCTGCCGTGCCAGGTTCTTGGTGGAGACATCCCGGTCGCCATGCATCAGGACAATCAGCGGCTGCCTGCGCTCGTCTTCCATCACCAGTGTCTTGATGACGATGTGCTCGTCCACGCCGAGCTCGCGAGACGAGACCGTCGTCCCCCCGCGCTCTTCGTAGCGGTAGGGATGCTCGGTGAAGGGCACCTGCTGGGCGCGGAGAAAGTGGATCGCTGGGGTCGCAGACATTACGCTTATGATCGAACATCATGAGCATCGCCGCCAGCCCTTCCCTGTCTTCCCTGGTCACCGCGCAGATCGCCAAGCCCTCGCCCATCCGCCAGATCATGAAGATGGCCGAGCGGCAGAACATCCTGGCCATGGGGCTGGATCCCGCCAATGTCATCTCGTTCGGCGGCGGCTGGGTGAATCTTGAGGCGCCCGAAGAGTTCCGGCAGGCCTACCAGGCGGTGGTGTCTGACACTGACCTGTTTCACAAGAGTGGCGGCTACACGGCGACGCTCGGTGACATGGAGTGCCGCGAACAGATCGCGCGCTTCGAGGAACACATCTTCGGCGTGCCGCGCCTGACGGCCGAGCACATCGCCATCGGCATGGGCAGCACGCAGCTCACGCACGACCTGTTCCGCACGCTGCTCGATCCCGGCGACACGGTGATGCTGCTTGACCCGACCTATGCCAACTACGAAGGCCAGTTGGCCTTCGCGGCCACCGGCATCAAGGTGGTCCGCCTGCGCGTGCTGGATCCCGAGACGTGGTCGTATCTGCCCGAGACCGATCCGGACGGGGTCGCGCGTGAGTTCACGCGGCTGTTCGATCAGCATCGGCCGAAGCTGGTGCTGTTCGGCGCGCCCGACAATCCCACCAGCCAGGTGGTGCCGCAGGCATTGGCCGACGTGATGCTCGCGAAGACCGCGGAAGCCGGCTCGTGGCTGGCCATCGACTTTGCCTACAAGTGCCAGTACTTCCAGACCCCGCCGCCGTATTACGCGTGGTCGCCCGCCGATCACCCGAACGTGATCGGCATCCACTCCAACTCGAAGTGGGCACGTGGACTCGGACGGCGGCTCGGCTGGATTGAAGCGGCGACGCCGGTGATCGAGGCCATCGAGCGCGTGCAGCAGTGCAGTATCTTGTGCCCCGACACGCTGGCGCAGATGGCCATGGCGCGGTATCTCAAGCAGGCGATTCCGGATGGGTCGCTGCGAAAGTACATCGACCACGCCAACGGGATGTACCAGAACGCCGCGACGGTGACGCTCAAGGCCGTGGATACGCACCTGCAGCGGCCGCGGTTGACGCCGTTCGGCGGCCTCTACACCTGCGTTGACATTGGCACCAACGCCGAGGCGTTCGTGCCCAAGGCGCTGCAGGCCACCGGCGTGCTGGTGGTTCCGGGTGGCGGGTTCGGCGCGTCGCTCACCAACGGCGTGCGGATTTCATTCGGTCCGCTGGTGCGCGACACGGCGAAGATCGAAGAGGGGCTCGCGCGGCTCGGCCGCTGGATGCGCGCCCAGTAGGCGCGCGGCGCGCCCAATAGGCGCGCGGCGCGCTCAACAAGCGCGCGGCGCGTCAGCCAACCGCAGAGTTCACGCAGATTAGCGACCGCGTGAACCAGTAGGTCAGCCGGCGATCCATTCCGGGGGTGGCGTGATTGATTCAGGCGGCGTCCCCCCTGGATCGGGACGTCCTGATCCTTCCATCCGGCTGATCGCCCGCACCGTCATGTCGTGATCGCACAGAATCTGGCACGACAGCCGTACTCCGGCCAGGCCGCGCGCGGTGAGCCGCTCTTTCTCAGCGGCGGTGTGCCTCGCCGGCTCCCCGTCGATGAATTCCACCCGGCATGTCGTGCACCGGGCGTTGCCGCCGCACGCATGCAGAATGTCAACCTTGGCATCCTGCTCGATCGCGAGGACGAGGCGCTTATCGGCCGCCACCTCGAACGTTCCGTATCCTTCAACTGTCAGCTTGGGCATCGGGCCATTGTACAGGCTGCCTCAACCACCGCCTTCATCCCGTGACGCGCCTCGCTGGGTCAGCGGCGCGAGAACCCCAGCTCAAACGCCGAGCACCCGCCATCGCCCAGCAAACGCGGGTCACGTCCGGTCACCGTGCCGAAGATCAACAGCGCTTCAAGGTAATAGCCGTGCGTGCTGGCGTGGCCGCCATAGAATAGCGGCGTGATGCGAATTCTTTCCTGCCTGACCTTCTTGATGTCACTGCCAGCCTTGGCCACGGCGCAAACCGGCAGCCCGGCCGCCGGCGTCCCGCTTGATGTGGCCACCGCGCGTGCGGCCAACGTCAGTAACCTGCGCTACGAACTCAACCTCTCGATTCCCGAGGACCTGAACGCGCCGCTGACCGGCTCGAACACCCTGCGCTTCTCGCTTAACGACGCGTCGGCGCCGCTCGTCATCGATTTCGAGACCAGCCGCGAGCACGTCAAGGCCGTCGAGGCCAACGGCCAGCCCTCGGCCTTCGCCTTCGTCAACGGCCACATCATTGTCCCCGCCGCTTCGCTGGTGGCCGGCGCCAACACCGTGCGCCTCACCTTCAACGCCGGCGACGCGTCGCTGAACCGCAGCAAGGACTTCCTCTACACGCTATTTGTGCCGGCGCGGGCCCGTCTGGCGTTTCCGGTCTTCGATCAGCCGGACCTCAAGGGCAAGTGGACGATGACGCTGGAGCATCCGGCGGCGTGGCAGTCGGCGGCCAACGGCGCGGAGCTGACGCGCACGGTCAACGGCGCGCGCACCACGGTGACCTTCGCGGAGACGCAGCCACTGCCGACCTACCTCGTGGCGTTCATCGCCGGCGATTTCAAGATCGAGACCGCCGAGCGCAACGGCCGCACGTTCCGGATGTTCCATCGCGAAACCGACGCCGCCAAGGTGGCGCGCAATCGCGACGCGATTTTCGACCTGCACGCGCGGGCCCTCGCGTTTCTCGAGGACTACACCGCGATCCCGTACGCGTTCGGCAAGTTCGACTTCGTGGCCATCCCGGCCTTCCAGTTCGGCGGCATGGAACACGCGGGCAAGATTCTCTACAACGCGTCGGGACTGATGCTGGACGAATCGGCGACGCAGAACCAGCTCCTGGGCCGCGCCTCGGTGATCTCACACGAGACCGCGCACCTGTGGTTCGGCGATCTGGTGACCATGCGCTGGTTCAACGACGTGTGGATGAAGGAAGTGTTCGCCAACTTCATGGCGGCGAAGATCGTGAACCCGTCGTTCCCGGACGTCAATCACGACCTGCGCTTCCTGCTGTCGAACTACCCCGCCGCGTACGAGGTCGACCGCACACCCGGCGGCAATCCCATTCGCCAGGTGCTGGACAACCTGAACGAAGCCGGCAGCATGTACGGCGCGATCATTTACCAGAAGGCACCGGTGGTGATGCGCCACCTGGAGACGCTGCTCGGTGCCGACAACTTCCGCGATGGGCTGCGCGAGTACCTCAAGCGCCATGCTTTTGCCAACGCCACCTGGTTGGACCTGATCACGGTGCTCGACGCGCGCACGCCGGTGGACCTGCAGCAGTGGAGCCGCGCCTGGGTGGACGAGCCGGGCCGGCCGGCGATCCAGACCGACTTGCAGATCAAGGACGGCAAGATCGCGCGCCTGACCTTCCGCCAGCGCGATCCGCGTAACCGCAACCTGATTTGGCCGCAGCAACTGCGCATCGCGATCGGCCTGCCGACGGGACGCGAGATGGTGACCGTGGACATGAACGGTCCCTCCGTTGACGTGCCGCAGGCGGTCGGCCAGCCGGCGCCCGCCTACGTGCTGCCGAGCGCGGGAGGCTGGGCCTACGGATCGTTCGCGCTCGATCGCGGCACGATCGCGTTCCTGACGAAGTCCCTGCCCGAAATCGACGACCCGCTCACGCGCGGCAGCGCCTGGGTCACGTTGTGGGACGCCATGCTCGACGGCCAGGTGCCGCCGGCCGCATTTGTGGACCTCGCCATGCAATCGCTGCCACGGGAGAGCGACGAGCAGATGACCTCGCGCATTCTCGGCTACGCCTCGGGCGCCTGGTGGCGATTTCTGAAGCCGGCCGAGATGACGGCGCGCGCGCCGCGTTTTGAATCGTTGCTGCGCGAGGGCCTGGGGCAGGCGAAGACCGCCAGCCAGAAGGCGTCGTGGTTTGGCACGCTGCGTAACGTCGCCCGCACGCCCGGCACGGTGGACTGGCTGCACAAGGTGTGGGCGAAGGAGGAAGCGGTCACCGGGCTGCCGCTGGCCGAGGCCGACTACACCTCGCTGGCGCTGGAACTCGCCGTGCGACAAGTCCCCGACTGGCAGCAGGTGCTGCAGACGCAGCTCACGCGCATTGAGAATCCCGATCGCAAGGGCCGGTTCGAATTCGTGATGCCGGCGCTGTCGGCCGACCCCGCGGTGCGCGAGAAGTGGTTCTTGTCGCTGAAAGACGTCAGCAACCGCCGGCGCGAGCCGTGGGTGCTCGAGGGCCTGAACTACCTGCACCACCCGCTGCGCGCGGCCGCATCCGAGAAGTACGTACAACCCGGCCTCGAGATGCTGTGGGAGATCCAGAAGACCGGCGACATCTTCTTCCCCAAGCGCTGGCTCGACGCGACGCTCGGGGGCTATCAGTCGGCGACGGTCGCCAATACCGTTCGGGATTTCCTGAAGAACCTGCCGGCCAACTATCCTGATCGCCTGCGCAACATCACGCTGCAATCGGCGGACGAACTGTACCGGGCGGCGGAGATTACCAAGAAGTAACGGAAGTCGGGAGTGGAACTATGAAACGAACATTACTCGCAGCAGCTATCGCAGCCACGGCCGTCACGGTTTCCCTGGCCCAGCCGCCGGCGGCCACCGTCTTCGAAGGCGCGCGGGTCATCGTCGGCGATGGCCGGGTCATCGACAACGCGACCATCGTGATGCAGGGCGACCGCATCACGCAGGTCGGCGCGGCCGCCGCCATCAAGGCGCCGGCGGGTGCCACGCGCGTCAGCCTGGCGGGCAAGACCGTCATGCCGGCGATTGTGGACGCGCACGTGCACACCAGCACGACGCCACCAGATTTGACGAATGACCTGCGGCAACGCGCGCAGTTCGGCGTGGGCGCCGCCCTCAGCATGGGCCTTGACGGCACCGACGTGCCGTTTACCCAACGGGCGCAGACCACGCCGGGCCTCGCCCGTCTCTACCTGGCCGGCCGCGGTATCACGGCGCCTGAGAAGGGCCGCACCGAGGTACCCCACTGGATCACCACCGAGGCCGAAGCCCGCAAGGCGGTGCAGGACGAAGCCGCGAAGAAAGTGGACCTGGTCAAGATCTGGGTGGATGACCGCGACGGCAAGTTCCCCAAGCTGACGAGGGCGCTCTATGGCCCGGTGATCGACGAAGCGCACGCGCACCAGCTCCGCGTCGCGGCCCACATCTTCTCGCTGGAGGATGCGAAAGGACTGCTGAGCGTCGGCATCGACGCGTTCGCACACGGGATTCGCGATCGCGATGTCGATGACGAGGTGGTGGCGATGTTCAAGGCGCGTCCGAACGTGGTGCTGATTCCCAACATGCCGGACCGCGGCGTGGCCGCTGACTACAGCTGGTTGCGCGGACGCATTCCCGACGGCGAACTGCAGAAGATTCAGGCCGCCGCCACGGACCGGCCGGCCGTGGCCGCCACGTGGGGTATCCAGGCGCGCAACCTGAAGACACTCGCGGCGGCGGGGGTGACGGTCGCGATCGGCACCGACGGCAACACGCCGTGGGCGCCGCACGTCGAGATGGCCGACATGGTGGCGGCGGGCATGACGCCGGCGCAGGTCATCATCGCGGCGACCCGCAACGCCGCGGCGTTCGTGCGCGTGCCCAACACCGGCACGATCGACACCGGCAAGACGGCCGACTTCATCGTGCTCGATGCCAACCCGCTCGACGACATCACCAACACCCGCAAGATCGCCAGCGTCTATCTGCGCGGCGCCCTCGTCCAGCGCTAGTCCGAGTTCCCCGCCGCCAGGTGCGGCGGGGAATTTCCTGGCCGTCGCGGGATTTCACTCGACGCCACACGCCCAGAAACCAATTCAGGCGTGTTCGGACATCGTCGTCACTGGAGCGGCTCTTGCACATCGCCTGATACGAGGTGGCGAGATGAGCTGCACCAAGCATTTCTTGAACCTGGAATGGGAACACCATCAATGGCGTCCGCGCGTCGTTGACGCCGAGGTTCTGGCAGCCGAGGAAGCCGACATGTGGGGCAAGCCGGTATTTCGCGACTACGTGCGCTGCGACAAGCAGGAAGTCTGCGAGAACTGCGGCGCGGTCCGTCACGAAAAGAGCTGCGTGTGCGAGCCCGGCAAGGCCGAACGGTGTAACGCCTACCTCGCCTGGCGTGCCGAGAAGGGCCCGGTCGCGAAGTAGCCGGTCAGCTGCGGGTTCGCCACGCCTTGCGAATCACGCCCGCCACGGCGGCAAGCGGTTGTCCCAGCGCGCTACCCTTGCGCCATGCGAGCACGATGGTGCGGGTCGGCGCCGGGCGCTTGAACGCGCGAACCGCCAGTTGGCCGCGCCGGTTTTCGACCGCCACCGCCATCCTCGGCAGGAGTGTCACGCCCGTTCCCGCCCCGACCATCTGGACGAGTGTGGACAGGCCGGTGGCGCTCAGGTTGCCTTCGTGCGCGCCGGCGGCGCCGCAGAACGCCAGGGCCTGGTCGCGAAAGCAGTGGCCGTCTTCAAGCAGCAGGACGGTCACGCCCTTGAGCACGGCCGACGCGGCTGGGGACGCGCTCTTCAGCAACGGATGCCCGGGCGCGGCGGCCAGCACGAACGGGTCGTCACCAAGGACCGCAGAGTCGAGGCCGCCGACCCGCGGGTCGTGCGCCACGATCGCGGCGTCGATGCGCGCCTCGGCGATCTGTTTCACCAGCGTCTGGGTCTTGTCTTCGCTCCAGACGATGGCGAGGTTCGGGAGGGCGTGATGCAGCGCCGGCGCCACCTCGGGCAGCAGATACGGACACACGGTGGGAATGACGCCGACGCGCAGCGTGCCGCTCAGCGGATCGGCCTGCTGGCGGGCGGCCTCGTTCACGTCGGCGGCCGCCACCAGTACCTGACGGGCGCGCACCAGCACGGCCCCGCCGGCGGCGGTCAGGCGCACGCCGCGGGCATCGCGCTCGAACAGTTGTACGCCGAGCGCCTGTTCGAGGCGGGCCACCTGCGCGCTCAGCGACGGCTGCGATACGTGACAGGCCTCGGCGGCGCGGCGAAACCCGCGCAGCTCGGCGACCGCGACGAAGTACTGCAGCTGCCGCACGGAATACGGCATGGTGTCCCACAACGCCATAGCCACAGACTATCACTTGAACAGAAACGATATCTTGGATCCGCAGGCGGCGCGTCCATATACTGCCTGCACTAGGAGAAAGTACGAATCATGTCGACCGAATCCAAATGCCCTTTCAACCACGCCGCCGGCGGCGGGACCTCAAACAAGGACTGGTGGCCTAACCAGCTCAAGCTGGAGATCCTGCACCAGCATTCCTCCAAGTCCAATCCGCTGGGCGAGGACTTCGACTACGGCAAGGCGTTCACCAGCCTTGACTACGCGGCCCTGAAGAAGGACTTGCTGGCGTTGATGACCGATTCGCAGGCCTGGTGGCCGGCCGACTTTGGTCACTACGGCCCGCAGTTCGTCCGCATGGCCTGGCATGCCGCGGGCACCTACGGCGTCGGCGATGGGCGCGGCGGCGGCGGGCGCGGGCAGCAGCGCTTCGCGCCGCTCAACAGCTGGCCGGACAACGTGAACATCGACAAGTCGCGCCGCCTGCTGTGGCCGATCAAGCAAAAATACGGTCAGGCGATCTCCTGGGCCGACCTGTTGATCCTCGCCGGCAACGTCGCCCTCGAGTCGATGGGCTTCCGCACGTTCGGCTTCGCAGGCGGCCGCGAAGATGTCTGGGAACCGGACACCGACGTCAACTGGGGCGCGGAAACCACGTGGCTGGCCACCGACAAGCGCTTCACGGGCGACCGTGATCTGGATCGGCCGCTGGCCGCGACCCACATGGGCCTCATCTACGTGAATCCCGAGGGGCCCAACGCCAGTGGCGACTACCTGGCTGCCGCCAAGGACATCCGCGCCACCTTCAACCGCATGGCGATGCACGACGAGGAAATCGTCGCCCTCATCGCCGGCGGCCACACCTTCGGCAAGGCGCACGGCGCCGCGCCGGAATCGCACAAGGGACCTGAACCCGAAGGCGCGTCGATCGAGGCGCAGGGCCTTGGCTGGGCCAGCAACTTTGGTAGCGGGCATGGCAAGGACACTGTCTCGAGCGGCCTGGAAGTAACCTGGACCACGACCCCGGCGCGCTGGAGCAACGACTTCTTCGAGCACCTGTTCAAGTACGAGTGGGAACTGACCAAGTCGCCCGCCGGCGCCAAGCAGTGGGTCGCAAAGGATGGGCCCGAGATCATCCCCGACGCGCACATCCCCGGCAAGATGCACAAACCGACGATGCTGACGACGGACCTGACGCTGCGCTTCGATCCGGAATTCGGCAAGATCTCGCAGAAGTTCCGCGACAACCCACAGGCCTTCGCTGAAGCCTTCGCCCGCGCCTGGTTCAAGCTGACCCACCGGGACCTCGGCCCGCGCGCGCGCTACCTGGGCCCAGAAGTGCCCAAGGAAGAGCTGATCTGGCAAGACCCTATTCCCGCTGGACATCACCAGCTGCCTGATGAGAAGGACATTGCTTCGCTCAAAGGCAAGATCCTGGCCTCGGGGCTTTCGGTCTCGCAGCTGGTGTCAACGGCCTGGGCCTCGGCGTCGACCTTCCGCGGTTCCGACAAGCGCGGTGGTGCCAACGGCGCTCGCATTCGGCTGGCGCCGCAGAAGGACTGGGAAGTCAACCAGCCTGCCGAACTAGCCAAGGTGCTATCGAAGCTCGAGGCGATCCAGAAGGACTTCAATGGCTCGCAGGCTGGCGCCAAGCAGATCTCGCTGGCCGATCTCATCGTGCTGGCCGGTTGCGCCGGTGTCGAGCAGGCCGCCAAGGCCGCCGGCCAGGCCGTCTTGGTGCCGTTCACGCCAGGCCGAAACGATGCCACCCAGGAGCAGACCGACGTTGAGTCCTTCGGTTTCCTGGATCCGATCGCCGATGGCTTCCGCAACTACGTCAAGGGCCGGCAACCCATTCCGGCCGAACACCTGCTGGTCGACAAGGCGCAGTTGCTGACGCTGACGGCGC
>CAMBHC010000076.1 GCA_945866285.1 Candidatus Sulfopaludibacter sp. SbA3
CTAAAGACAACACGAACCTACGC
The DNA here is from genome assembly GCA_945866285.1 of Candidatus Sulfopaludibacter sp. SbA3. Lineage (GTDB taxonomy): Bacteria > Acidobacteriota > Vicinamibacteria > Vicinamibacterales > UBA2999 > 12-FULL-67-14b. Next base: position 24 of record CAMBHC010000076.1, read on the forward strand.
TCGGAGCGTATCAGGCTGGGCCGGACGCGCTACGGTTCTATTTATCAGTGAACGTACATTTTATACTGCAAAGTCGCATAGGCAGCAATCTGGCCAGTGCGAGCCACCGACGGTTAGCCGCCCGCATCGAGGGGCATGGCGATACCTCGTGTCCGGCATCACTGCAGAACTGGTGCCAGTGTGGTGTGCCCAAAGAAACACGCCCAAGATCAGGTGAAGAACGGGCGAGCCAAGGGGAAAAACCCCCGGCGCCGAGAAAAATCCTCAGGGCGCTGATTAAGGGTGGCCTGTGATTCGTACCGCGGTTGTGACCCGCAATTGCCGGTGGTTTTGAACGTTCGTTTGATATCATCTTTTGTCTGATGCCCCCCACAATCCAGCCGGCTGGTCAGGTCGTGATTCTGGGGGCCGCCCGCACCCCCATCGGCAAGTTCGGCGGGTCATTCAAGGACGTGCACGCGGCCGAACTGGGCGCGGTCGCCGCGCGTGCCGCCATGGCGCGCGCCGGCGTCGCCGCCAACGACATCCAGGAAGTCCTGATGGGGCACGGCCGGCCCGCGGGCGTGGGTCCCAATCCCGCAAGGCAGGTGGGGCATCGCGCTGGTGTGCCCAACGGCGCGCCGGCCTACACCATCAACAAAGCCTGCGCGGGCGGCATGCAGGCGGTGGCCTCGGGCGCGCAGAGCATCCTGCTTGGTGAGTCGGCGGTCGTGCTCGCCGGTGGCATCGAGAACATGAGCCGCGTCCCGTATCTCGTGGATGCTGCCGATGCGCGCTGGGGCCACAAGATGGGCCACTTCCAGTTTGTTGATGCGATGTACCGCGACGGCTTCCAGGATCCACTCTCGGGACTGATCATGGGCGAGACAGCGGAAGTGCTCGCACGGCAATACGGCATCACGCGCGAGCAGTCGGACGCGTTTGCGCTCGACAGCCAGCGGAAGGCCGAGGCGGCGCAGAAGGCCGGCTACTTCGATCGCGAGATCGCAACCGTCTCCGTGACTGAGCGAGGAAAGAGCGTCGAGATTCGGACCGACGAGCATCCTCGCCATGGTTCGACGATGGAAGCGCTTGGCAAGCTGCCGTTGACGTTCCCCACGGTCGACGGCCACGAGGGCATCATCTCTGCCGGCTCAGCGTCGGGGATTACTGACGGCGCAGCCGCGCTGGTCCTCGCGTCATCGTCGTTTGCCGAGGCGCGCGGCCTCAAGCCGCTCGCGCGCATCGTCGGGTGGGCGAGTGTCGGCGTCGATCCGCGCATCATGGGCATTGGCCCGGTGTCGGCCATCGCCAAGCTGCAGCAGCGCACCGGTCTTGGCATCAACGATTTTGATCTCGTGGAGATCAACGAGGCGTTTGCCGCGCAGGTGCTCGCGGTGCTGAAGGATGTGCCGATTCCGGCAGAGAAGCTGAACGTCAACGGCGGTGCCATTGCCCTCGGCCATCCCATCGGTTGCAGCGGCGCGCGTATCATCGTCACATTGCTCCACGAGCTGATGCGCCGTGGCCAGAAGCGCGGTTTGGCGACGTTGTGCGTGAGTGGCGGCATGGGGATGGCGATGGCCATCGAAACCTTATGAGAATTGCGGTAATTCCCGGCGACGGTATTGGCAAGGACGTCACTGCGGAAGCGGTGAAGGTGCTACAGGCGACCGGCGAGGCATTTGGCCGGCGGTTCGACCTGGTCCACTTGCCGTGGAGCGCGGACCACTACCTGAAGACCGGTGAAACGTTGCCGGCCAACGGCTATCAGATGTTGCGCGACGAGTTCCAGGCGATCTTCGTCGGTGCGCTGGGCGACCCGCGGGTGCCCGGCAACCAGCACGCGCGCGACATCCTGCTCGGCACGCGGTTCGAGCTCGATCTCTATGTCAACTATCGGCCCGTCCGTCTCCTCGACGATCGGCTATGTCCGCTGAAGGATCGCGGCCGCAAGGACATCAACTTCGTCGTGTTCCGCGAGAACACCGAAGGCGTCTACGTCAGCGTCGGTGGCCGCTTCAAGGCGGGGACGACTGACGAAGTCGCCATCCAGGAAGAGATCAACACCTTTAAGGGCGTGAACCGCATCATTCGCCACGCGTTTGAATACGCGAAGGCCAACGGCCTGACCAAGGTGTGCATGGCCGACAAGAGCAACGCGATGCAGCAAGGCCACGCGCTGTGGCAGCGCGTCTACAAGGAAGTGGCCGCGGAGTATCCCGGCATCACGGCCACGCATCAGTACATCGATGCCCTCGCGATGTTCCTCGTGAAGGATCCCGGGCAGTACCAGGTGATTGTCACCAATAACCTGTTCGGCGATATCGTCACCGATATTGGCGGCGCGCTTCAGGGTGGCCTCGGCATGGCGGCCTCGGGCAACATTCACCCCGGCAAGACGTCGCTGTTCGAGCCGGTGCATGGCTCGGCGCCGCCGTTGGCCGGGAAGAACGTCGCCAACCCGATGGGCGCCATTCTCTCGTCGGCGCTCATGCTCGAGACGCTCGGCGCGGTTGACGAAGCGAAGGCGATTGAACGGACCGTCGAGGCCGCGATCGCGCAGAACCAAACCACCTCGGATATCGGCGGTTCACTCGGCACACGCGAAGTCGGCGATTGGATCGCAAAACGGATTGCGAAATAGGGGACCTGCTCCCTTTGTTACAAATTCTTACGTAACTCGTAATTACGCGGATCGTAAAAGGGGAGCAGGTCCCTTTTCAGGAGCCATATGTCCAAACAGGTTTTCATCATCGGCGGCGCGCGCACACCCATGACGCAGCATGTCGGGGCACTCAAGGACCTGTCGGCGATCGAGCTCGGCGCCATCGCCTCGCGGGGTGCACTCGAACGCACGGGCACCCGGCCCGAGTGGATCGACCACGTCGTGTTCGGCAACGTGCAGCAGAGCAGCGTCGACGCCCACTACGGCGGGCGTCACGTGGGGCTCAAGGCCGGCGTGCCGGTCGAAGTGCCGGCGCTCACCGTGAACCGCCTGTGCGGCTCGGGTATCCAAGCCGTCCTGAGCGGCGCGCAGCTCATCCAGCTGGATGAAGCGGGCTTCGTGTTGGCGGGCGGCATGGAGAGCATGAGCCAGGTGCCACACGTGATCCGCGGCGCGCGCTCGGGCTTCAAGCTGGGGCAGGGCAAGCTCGAGGACTGGCTCTTGGAAGGCCTGAACGATCCCTACGCGGGTTGCTCGATGGCCATCACCGCCGAGAACTGCGCCGTGAAATACGGCATCACGCGCGAAGAGGCCGATGCCTACGCGCTGCGCAGCCAGCAACTGGCGCACAAGGCGTGGACCTCCGGGATCATGAAGGACGAAGTGGTGCCGGTGGAGATCAAGGGCCGCAAGGGCGTCACCCTGGTCGAGCAGGACGACCACATGCGTCCCGAGACGACCATGGAGATCTTGGCCAAGCTCCCGGCCGCGTTCAAGAAAGATGGCGTCGTCACCGCCGGCAACGCCAGCGGCATCGTCGATGGCGCGGCGGCTCTCGTGATTGCCGGTGAGGATGCGGTCACGAAGCACGGCGTCAAGCCGATGGGTCGCATCGTCTCGTGGGCCACTGTCGGCGTCGATCCCACCATGATGGGGATGGGCCCGGCGCCGGCCATTCGCAAGGCGCTCGAACACGCCCGGATGTCGTTTGGGCAGCTCGACCTGATCGAAATTAACGAGGCCTTCGCGGCGCAGTACCTCGCCTGCGAAAAGGAACTGGGCCTCAGCCGGGACAAGGTGAACGTGAACGGCGGCGCGATCGCGCTGGGGCATCCGCTGGGTGCCAGCGGCGCGCGCCTGCTGCTGACGCTGCTGCTCGAACTGCGCCGGCGCGGCAAGAAGTTCGGTGTGGCCTCGGCCTGTATTGGCGGCGGTCAAGGCATTGCGATGATCGTGGAGGCCCTGTAATGGAAATCAAGACTGTCGGCGTGATCGGTTGCGGGTTGATGGGCGCGGGCATCGCGCAAGTCTCAGCCGCGGCCGGGTTCAAGACCTTCGTCCTCGAGGTGAACGAGGACGTGCTCAAGAAGGGCATCGGCCGCATCGACAAGTTCCTGACCGGCGGCATCGAGAAGGGCAAGGTCACGCCGGAACAGAAGGCGACCGTCTTCGCGAACCTGACCGGCACGACGAGCTTTGCGGACCTCAAGGATTGCGACCTCGTCATCGAGGCCATCATCGAGAACGTCGAGATCAAGAAGAAGACCTACGCGCAGATCGAGGCCGTTGTCGGCACGCACTGCGTGATTGCGTCGAACACCTCATCCCTCTGCATCACCGAACTCGGTGCCGGCACCACGCGACCCGACAAGGTGGCCGGTCTTCACTTCTTCAACCCCGTGCCGCTGATGAAGCTGGTGGAAGTGATTCGCGCGCTGGCGACGAGCCAGGAGACTTACGACGCACTGATGACCTATGCGCGGGCCATTGGCAAGGAACCAGTGACGGCGCCCGACCGCGGCGGCTTCATCGTCAACCGCCTGCTGGTGCCCTACCTGCTGGATGCCATCCGCTGCCTGGAAGAAGGCCTCGGCACGGTTGAAGATATCGACAACGGCATGAAGTTGGGGTGCGGCTATCCGATGGGGCCGTTCACACTGCTCGACTACGTCGGTCTCGACACGACGTACTACATCGCCAACATCATGTTCGAGGAGTTCCGCGAGACCCGGTTCGCGCCGCCACCGCTGCTCAAGCGGATGGTGCTGGCCGGGCACTGTGGCAAGAAGGCGGGTAAGGGCTTCTACGACTACTCGAAGTAAGCGCTACGGTCCCCACTTCGATCCCGCCGCGCCAGCCCTGCGGCGTGATCGCCTTCGCCAGGTAGTCATCCATCTCGGCCTGAAGCGCTTGCGCCACGACTCGATGGCTAGGCCAGGCGATGGCGACGCCGGTGATGCCGGCGACCGGGATATATAATAAACCGATGCAGGATCTGATCCAGCGCTTGCTGATCGAGCTGGGCGAAGACCCCACCCGCGAGGGGCTGGTCAAGACGCCGAACCGAGTCGACAAGGCGCTCAGGTTTCTCACCAGCGGCTACCAGGCGGATATCGATGGAATGCTGAACGGTGCGCTGTTCAGCGTCGACTATAGCGAGATGGTAATCGTTCGTGATATCGACTTCTACAGCATGTGTGAGCACCACCTGCTGCCGTTCTTCGGCAAGTGCCACGTTGCCTACATCCCGAATGGGAAGGTGATCGGTCTCAGCAAGATCCCGCGGTTGGTTGATATTTTCGCGCGGCGGCTGCAGTTGCAGGAGCGGATGACCAACCAGATTGCCGAGACCATCACCGAGAAAATCAAGCCGCTCGGCGTTGCCGTGGTCTGCGAAGGCACCCACCTGTGCATGGCCATGCGCGGCGTCGAGAAGCAGAATTCCTACACCATCACCAGTGCCATGCTCGGGGCGTTTCGGGAGCACTCACGGACGCGGATGGAGTTCCTGGAATTGCTGAAGCTGCGGGGCGGGAACCTCTCGGTGACCGGCCTGCCAGTCCCCGGACATACCCACGGTCACGACGAATAACCAGACAGGAGACCAGGAGAAAAAGAGACCAGAAGAAGTAATTTCTCCTGGTCCCTTGGTCTCCTGTTAGCTCTTTAACTCAGAAGCGGAAAGCCGCGTTGAAGCGGATGTTGCGCGGGCCGTAGACCTGCGCCGGCGAGCCGAACTGCGGCAGGACGTTGATCGCGCCGGCCGGGTCACCGTTCTGCCGCAGGTTGATGGTGCCGCCCAGCGTCCGCGCGTCCCACGCGGTGTTGGTGTTGGTGATGTTGTTGAAGTCCACCGACACCTCCAACGAGCGCGGGCCGAACGTCGTGGTCTTGAACACGCGCAGGTCTGACGCCGCGCGCTGTGCCAGCCGGTACGAGCCGAGCGGTTCCACATTGAGCGTGCTGTTGCCGCCGACGGTCTGCGCGGTCGTCAGTTGCCGCGTGATCGCCGCGCCGCTCTGCATGTTGAGGTTGCCGGCGACGCCGATCTCGTAGAACGGCAGCACGTAGGTGCCCGTGACCTTGAACTGGTGCGGACGGTCGCCGATCTGGCCCGTGACGGGCCCGGCGGCGTTGATCAAGGCATTGGGGTTGACGTTAACGCTGACGCCTTCGACGCGGGTCTGCGAGTAGGTGTAGCCCATCAGCATCTGCCAGCGGTCCGACATGCGCTTGGTGCCGCTGATCTCGATGCCGTTGTAGACCTGGCGGAAGTTCCGGTCGGTCGTGAAGAACGTCTGGTTCACCGCCGTGGACGTCCGGTTGTAGAACTGGAACGTCGTGTCGTCAGAAGTGCCCGCGACGCCGTCGCGGCCGTTGTCCGGACGCGTCGTCAGGAACGTGTCGTACGGGTTGGCCGGGTTCGACGTTGCCTGCGGATTGCGCTCGCTGCGGTGGGTGATCGCCACGCTCAGGCGCAGGGCCGGGAACAGCTCGTGGTCGAAGCCGCCGGTGATTTCGTCGGTGTAGGGGCGCAGGTAGTCGCTGTCCACCGAGATGGTTTCGGGCAGCACGCGCGTGACCACCGGCGCACCGGTCTGTTCGCCGGGCTGGAAGTGGCGATCGCCGTTGGCGTCGTTCCAGGTGTACTGCTCCTGGTAGTTGGCGTTCGGATTGACGCCATCGAGAATGCCGCCGCCAGAGGCGATCACGTAGTAGTAGCGTCCGGCCGCGAGCTTCAGGGCGGTGCGGCCGCTGCCGGTCAGGTCGAACGCAGCGCTGATGCGCGGGCCCGCCGTCATCCAGTCAACGACGTCAGGCTTTTCGTCGAAGGTGCGGACCAGGTTCGGGAAGAAGGCGCTGGCCGGGCTGCTCTGCGCCGGCAGGTAGCCGTTCAGGTGTTCCCAGCGAACACCCGCCGTCACGGTCAGCCGCTTGTAGGCCATGCTGTCCTGGGCGTAGAACGCCGTCACGTCGACCCCGGTCTTGGTGTAGAACGGCGTGGCAAACAGCGTGACGTTCTGCGCCAGGCCGGTGGCGCTGTTGTAAGTCATGTCGACGTCGCCAAACCGGCTCGTCCGGTTCTCGACCGGGGAGTGCGAGTAGTCGAACCCGAACTTGAGTTCGTGACGGCCGCCGACGAATTCGTCCAGGTAGTACTGGCCGGTGGCATTGGCCTGGTAGCGGTCACGCCACCGCTCGGTGCCGGCGACGTAGTTGCGCGTGCGGATGCCGGTGGCCGAGTCCAGCAACGTCTGGTCGTTGCCGTTCAAGTAGGTCGGGAAGAAGATCTTGTTGAGACCGACCCGCGCATCGAGGAAGAACTTCTGCGACACCACCGAGTTCAACAGCACCTGGTAGATGTCGAAGACGTCGTCTTCGTTGCTGGTCGACTCCTGCACGAGCGTGTTGGACGTGGCCAGGAAGCGATTGGGCTTCTTGTAGTACTGCCGCGAGTACAGGCCCGTCAGGCGGTTCTTGTCGTTGATCTGGTAGTTCATGTTGATCAGGCCCGACGTGATGTCGGTCTTGTCGAGCACCAGCGACGAGAAGGCCGCCGGCGTGTTGACGTGGACGCGCCAGTCGCGGAACGACGCGAACATGCGCAGCTTCCCGGCGATCAAGGGGCCGCCGCCGCTGATGTTGACGTCCGAGACGAAGTCGACGCTGTTGGCTTGCGGGCGGAAGCCGTAGCGCAACAGGTTGTCGTCGATGTTCTGGGTCTGCGTCGCATCCCCCAACCACGCGCCGGTGAGGCGGCCGCGCCACTGCTCGCCGCCGGTCTTGGTCACCATGTTCAGGAACACGCCGCTCGTCGGCACGGTGATGTCGTGCGCGCCAGTTGAGACCTGGATGTCGTCGAAGGCATCGAAGTCGTAGTAGAAGCCGGCCGCGCCAATGGCCGCCGGGTCGCCGACGTTGATGCCGTTCAGGTAGCTGGAGTTCTGCGCGCTGGTGGTGCCACGCGCATTGAATACCCCCTGCAGGCCTCCCGAAGTGCCGCCGACGTCGGGACGGGTGATGAGCAGGCTCGGGACCTTGTATTCGACCAGCGACCAGATGTCACGGCCGCCGGGTGTGCCCTGCAGCAACTGCTCGCCCAGGTTGACGCTGGTGTTGGCGCTGGTGGTATCGACGACCGGCGAGGCGCCGGTCACCGTCACCGTCTCGGCGACCGCCGCGACCACGAGGTCCAGGTTCAGGGGCACCGTTGCGCCGACCTGCACCGACACGTTTTCACGGATGACGGTCCGGAAGCCCTGCAACTCCACCTTGACGGAGTAGATGCCAGGCTGAAGGGACGGAAAGCGGTTGACGCCGCTGGTATCCGTGACTCCCGACATCGTGCCGGCCACCAGGACGGGACTGGTCAGGGTCACCGTCACCCCGGGCACCGCGGAACCCTGCGCGTCCGCGACCCTCACCAGAATGGAACCCGTCTGCACCTGCGCGGCGGCGGGTAGCGCCGCCAGTGCGACCAGACCGACCGCTGCGAACCAACCTCGTACTCGATTCATTATCTGTCCTCCGGAAATCCGCTCGCGCCTTACGGAAAATTGAATTAGGGAATGCCTGTAATCGGCACAAGTCCGACGCACAGACAGACACAGAGCGACAAGCGCGCACGCCAGTGACACATTTACCTGACGAGGTGAATGTGTCACTAGCGTAAGCAAATGGACTGCCGACGAACTATATACTCGCTTCATGCGTGTGATGCTCGCGTTCCTCTGTGCAAGCCTCATAGTCTCTGTGGGCGTTGAGGCGCAGACCCGCAAGGCCACTCCGAAGAAAGCGCCGACCAAGACCTCGAAGAAGGCGCCGGCCCGGGTGGTATCGCGCATCCAGGCCGAGTGGAAGTGCCCGGCGGAGCTCGGGCGGGGCGTGGCGACCGGCCGCCGCTTCTGCGACGTGCTGACCGCCCGCGACCCCAAGGACGGCATTCTCATCACCGTGCCACCGCATCGCGGCCCCGTGAAGCTGATGTTCGAGCTGCACAACCGGCACACTTACTCAGCCGAGCTCGTCAAGCAGAAGCAGGCCTACCGGAAATACACCGCCACCGTGGGCGTGCTGTCGATGGACAACACCCTGATCGATCGCGCCGTGGTGCAGAGTGAATTTCGGTCCGAGAAAGACCTGTTCGACCGCATCAGTGGCGGAGCGGGGCCGGGCGGCGTGAAGGCGGTCGCCCCCACTGGCGACGAATTCATCACCATCGAGTTGCCGGCCACCGTGCTCGATCAGGTGTCGGTGATGGGCGAGAAGCTATCGGTGGTCAGGCCTGATGGTACCGACAACTTCTCGGCCACCGGCCGGCCCATTGCCACCATCAGCAACGTGATGCTGGAATTTACCCCGGGCCCGGCGCCCAAGCAGGCACCGGCTAAGAAGCAGTAGCGCCGGACGCGCGATAGCACGCCAGCATGGCATCGGCCGACCGGTCGATGTCGTCTTCGGTCGTGGACCAGTTGGACACCGCAATACGCATGGCCTGCTGACCCTGCCAGAACGCCCCACCCGCCCAGCAGGTGCCATAAGCCTGCACCCGCGCAATCACGTCCTTCGTCGTCGCATCGTCCTTGAACTGCACC
>CAMBHC010000077.1 GCA_945866285.1 Candidatus Sulfopaludibacter sp. SbA3
GCATCCCGAGCAGGACTTCTATGTCATCGGGATGAAGAGTTATGGCCGCGCGCCGACGTTTCTGCTCGCGACCGGCTTCGAGCAGGCGCGCTCGGTGGTCGCGCAGCTCTCGGGCGACTTCGTCGCCGCCGCTCGCGTGGAGTTGGAACTGCCAGAAACCGGCGTGTGCAGCACGACCAGCGTCGACGGTGCCGCGGGTTGCTGCGGTGGTCCCGCACCGGCGGAGGTGGACGCGTGCTGCGTGCAGGAGGCAGACGCCAAGGCCGAAGGGAAGGCCGGATGTGGCTGCGGCCCTGAACCGCCGCAACTCCTGCAGCTCGGATCGCTCGCGCGTCGATGACGCGCTGTCCGCCTGAGGGGCGGGCCTGGCGACCGTCGCGCGGCTCCAAGCGTGAAATCGGGAGGCGATCCCGAGGGGTCGCCTCCCGCAGGACTACTTGACGATCACACCGCACGCGATCCGGTCGCCGGCGGCGCCGCCCGGGTCGGTCTTGCCGTCGTCAGCCGTGGCGTGAATCATCAGCGCCGTGCCGCCGTTGGCGTAGATCGAGTTCGCACCGTCGGCCATCGTCACGGCCTTGTTCGTGACCGTGGCCTTGGCGGTGCCGTTGGCGGCCACCGTGAAGTTCATCATGTCGCCGGCGTGCGGACCTTCGGGGCTCTGCAGGCCGTGCTTCTTGGTGGCGGGATTGAAGTGCGGACCGGCGGTCGTGAAGCCCGGGCCTTCGCACTTTGCCACCGAGTGAATGTGAATGGCGTGCTCGCCGGGCGTCAGGCCCTTCACGTCGAGGTCGATCGTGATGCCACCGTCCTTGGCCGAGACCATCGCCATGCCGATTGACGCGCCCTTGGCGTCCTTGATGTCGATGTGCTTCATGCCTTGTGCCGACAGGCCGAGCGTCATTACCGAAGCGATCGCGAGTGCTGAGAGTATCCGGGTCATGTTTGTCCTTAATGTCTAGCTCCGCCACTGCGGCGAAGGCATCCCGTCATCATGGCACCGCCACCGGGAAAAGAGAAGGATGCGCCCCCGGGTGGGCTGCCGCAACGGCCGTCCGTTACAATTGTAAATTCACAGGCCAGCCATTGAAGTAACACGCATTTAACATTAATGTTGCATGGTCGTAGCTCGATCATGGTTAAACGAGTCCTGACTGGCGTCGTAGCGGCCTTGGCAATTGCCACTGTGCTGCCCCTCCGTGCCGCCACCCAATTGCCGAGCTGGTCGACCGCCGGCGGGCCGATCCTGGCCCAGTCTCCAGAATTGACCGCGAGCCTGCAGCGCCTCCACTCCGGCAGCGCCGCGTGGCGGGACGCCCTCACCGCCCTTGCCGCGACCGGTCGTCGCGCGATCGTGGTGACGCCGGACCACGTTCGGGTCCGCGATCCAAAAGGCGAGAGTGAACGGCCTTTCGACGACGATGTCCTGGCGGAAGTTCAGCCGTTGGCCGATGAGGACGCACGGGTGGAAGTGGTAGTGGTGGTGGTCAACGTGCCATTGCTGGACGAAATGCACGCACGTGGAGTCCGCGCTGAATTCGAGAGGGATCTTGACCGGATTCTGGCGCACGAGGTGTACGGTCACGCCATCCCGTACCTGCTGGCCGGTTCGTTGGCCGGTCGCTGCGCGGATCCGGCGCCGGGGCAACGCGTCACCGAGGCGTGCGCGATCCAACGCGAGAACCAGATCCGAACCGAACTCCGCCTCGGAATGCGCCGCGAATACGGCCTGGCCAGCCTGGCCATCTCTCGCCGCAACCGCCACTAGCCGGATTCTGGTGATCGCCATACAGGTCCGGTGGCGGGTCTGATTCCACGTTTCGCGAATGTAAACCTATCGGCCTGGCCCGTGTCCAACCGCTCCCCGGCGGATCGTTAACCTTGCTGTAACACGCTCGTCATAGTCGATTCATACCCCACCGATAGCCTGACTGGGTTGATGCCTGCCCCCTTTGTGGTCATGGGCAGCGTCGCTTTCCCAGCGTTTCTGTCGAGGAGTGTATGAGCCTTCGAACTCTTAGCGTGGCGGTGCTATCTGGCTGGCTGTTGACCAGCGCAGTCGTGCCGGTAGTCGCCGAATCGGCCGGTCAAGCGACCGCCGTCCGAAAAGTCCGGGTGACCGGCGTGGTCAGGGACGAGTCCAACAACATCACCTTGCCGGGCATTCCGGTTGAAGTGGCCGGCGCCGCAACGATCTATACCGACGTGGATGGCCGCTTCCTGTTTGAGCTGCCCCCGGGTACCCACGAGATCAAAGTCGCGATGGACGGCTACGAGACCCGTCTCGTCAAGGTCGATGTGCCTGCCGGCGCGCGCGTGGTCGACGCCAACGTCGGCCTGCAGATGAGCCGATTCGCTGAAACCGTGACCGTCACGGCCGATGCTTTCCTCGGTGCCGTCACCTCGTCCGCCGAGTCGCAGATGGTCGAGCGCAAGGCGGCCCCGGTCATCAGCGACAACCTCGGCTCGCAGGAAATGAAGAAGAACGCCGATTCCGATGCGGCCGCCGCGATGTCGCGCGTGACCGGCCTGTCGGTGGTCGACAACCAGTATGTGTTCGTCCGCGGCCTGGGCGAGCGTTACAGCAACACATCGCTGTCGGGCTCGACGCTGCCGACGACCGAACCGGACAAGAAAGTGGTGCCGCTCGATCTGTTCCCGGCCGGCCTCCTCGATAGCGTGCAGGTGAGCAAGTCGTACTCGCCCGATCGCTCGGCGGAATTCGCCGGCGGCCTGGTGCAGATCAACCCCATCAAGTTCCCCAGCCGGGCCGTCATGTCGTTCTCGTATGGCCTCTCCGGTTATTCGAACGCGACCGGCAAGTCGCTGCCGCTGAGCCCGCTCGGCAACCGGGATTGGCTCGGCTTCGACGACGGGGCCCGCGCCCTGCCGGCCGGCATCCCCGACAACAAGATCGTGCGCCGCGGCATCTACACGCCCGAGGTCGGCTACACGCCGGAGCAGATTACCGACTACGGCCGGCAGCTGGGTAACACGTGGAGCCCGGTGGGCGCCGACGGCGCGCCCGGCCAGAACGGGGGCGCCGTGTTCGGCAACCGTTTCGGCAAGTTCGGTGTCGTCGCCAGCGTGACCCAGTCGTACAAGGAACAGTACGTCGAGGAAGAACGCGCCTTCTACCGCATTGGTGACGATGACCAGCTCGAGGCGGTCAGCGATTACGACATGAAGTATGGCACCCAGCGCGCCCAACTCGGCGCGGTGGCCAACTTCGCCTACCAGATGAACTCCAATAACCGAATCTCGTTGGAGAACTTCTACAGCCACAGTGGCAAGGACGAGGGCCGCACGTTCGAGGGCCCCAACACCGAAAACCTGTTCTACTACCGCAACAGCCGGCTCGCCTTTGTCGAAGAAGGTCTCCTGTCGACCGCCTTGACGGGCGACCACTTCTTCCCGGGCGCGTCCAACAGCCGCATCGACTGGCGGGTCAACGTGGCGCGCGCCAACCGCGATGAGCCGGACCTGCGCGAGACCCTCTACCAGCAGCCGTTCCTGGCCAACAGCCTGCTCCCGAACCCGGCGGTGACCCCGGTGCTGTCCGACGAATCGCAGAGCGGCTTCCGTCTGTTCCAGGAACTGAACGACGACACGCTGGACGTGGCGGCCAACTACGCGGCGTTCAAGACGACCGGCGCGCGGCCGACCCAGTTCAAGTTCGGCGTGAACTACGTCGAGCGCACCCGCGACTTCTCGTCACGGCGATTCCGGTTCATCCCGATTGTCGCCACCAAGGACGGCGCGGCGCCGATCAACCTGACGCAGGCGCCCGAGGCCCTGTATGCGTCCAACAACATCGGCACGGCGTTTCGCTTCAATGAAGAGACGCGTCCGGTTGACGCCTACAACGGCGAGCAGACGACCATGGCCGGCTACGGCATGTTCGACATGGCACTGTCGGCGCGCAGCCGCCTGATCGCCGGCGCGCGGGTCGAGAGCTTCGAGCAGATCGTCAACACCTTCGACCCGTTCGGCTTGTTCGAGCGCACCGTCACGGCCGAGAACAAGAACACCGACATCTTCCCGTCGGTCAACTTCGTGCAGTCGGTGGGCACCAAGCAGAACATCCGCCTGGGCTACAGCACGACGGTCAACCGCCCCGAGTTCCGCGAGCTGGCGGCCTTCGAGTTCACCGATGTCGTCGGCAGCCGCGCCACGCGCGGCAACCCCGACCTCGAGCGGGCGCTGATTCAGAACGTCGACGCCCGGTGGGAACTGTTCCCCGGCGGCCGCAGCATCGTCTCGGCAAGCACCTTCTTCAAGTACTTCGACCAGCCGATCGAGCGCATCGTGATCGCCTCGGCCAACCCGCTCACGACGTATCAGAATGCCGACAAGGCCCGCAACTTCGGTATCGAGTTCGAGACTGCGTTCGAGTTGGGCGGCGGCTTCTTCGTCAACGCCAACTACACCTGGGTGGATTCGAAGATCACGTTGTTGGCCGAGCAGCAGTCGGTCCAGACGTCGCAGGAGCGCGCGCTGGCCGGTCAGTCGAAGAATCTCTACAACGTGACGGGCGAGTGGGCCCGCGGCGGCTTCTCAGGGCGCGTGCTGCTCAACTACGTCGGCGACCGCATCTCGGACGTCGGCGCCAACCAGGCCCCGGACATCATCGAGCAGGGGCGCCAGACCGTTGACCTGGTGATGGTGCAGCGCTTCGGCTCGCGCTACAACCTGCGCTTCAGCGTCGAGAACCTGACCGATGCCGAATACCTCTTCAACCAGGGCAGCGCGCGGCAGCGCTCCTTCAAGCTCGGACAGACCTACGGGTTCTCGTTCGGCGTGGACGTGTTCTAGGCCATGGCAAACGCACAGCGGAGAAGCATGATCATGAAGCAGATGTCTTACAAGCTCGCCGGACTCGCCATCGCGGTGGCGATGTTGACCGGTGGCGTGGTCCCGGTATCGACGCAGACCACGGTGCCCGGCATCGACAAGCCGGTGGTCGTCGTGACCGGTGAGATCACCGGCACCGCGAACTGGACCAGTAACAACTACTACGTTCTACGGGGCGCGGTGTTCGTCAATGACGGCGCGACGCTCAACATCGCCGCCGGCACCCGCGTCATCGGCGAGGCCGGCAGCGTCGGCACCCTGGTGGTGTTGCGCGGCGGCCGGCTCAACGCGATCGGTACCCGGACGGCGCCGATCGTGTTCACCAGCGACCAGGCCGTGGGCAACCGCGCCCGTGGCGACTGGGGCGGCCTGATCATCAACGGCCGTGCCCCGGTCAACCTCGAAGGCGGCGAAGGCGCCGGTGAAGGCGATACCGGCGTCTATGGCGGCACCAACCCGAACGACAGCAGCGGCACCATGCGCTACGTGCGCGTCGAGTTCGCCGGCGTCGAGTTCAGCCCCGACAACGAACTGAATGGCATTGCCTTTCAGGGCGTGGGCCGCGGCGGCTCCTACGAGTACATCCAGGTGCACATGAACCGCGACGACGCACTGGAATGGTTCGGCGGCACGGCCGACATCAAGTACGCGGTCGCCTCCAACGCCGCCGACGACAGCTTCGACTGGACGTTCGGCTGGAGCGGTCGGGCGCAGTTCATCGCCATCACCCAGCGCGGCGACGACGCCGACAACGGCATCGAGGCCGACAACAACGAGTTCAACAACAACCTGCTGCCGCGCTCGAACCCACAGATTTACAACATCACGCTGTGCGGCGACTCGGACCGCGTTGAGGGTCCCGAAGGCCCGCGCGGGGCGAACTTTCGCCGTGGCACCGCGTTCACGATGCGCAACTTCCTGGTCACGGGTTTCAAGAGCGTGGGCTTCCAGCTCTCCGATGCCTCGACGACCGCACAAGTGAGCAACGGCACCAGCCAGATGGGCTCGGGCGTCGCGTGGGGCATGCCGACCAACATGCATTCCAGCGTGGTGCCGTTCATCACCAGCGGCCAGTTCCCGAACATCCGGCTTGGGGCGACTGATGCCCAAGTGGGCATCTCGATGACCGGCTGCGCGGACCACGAGAACCCTGGCTTCCAGCCGTCGGGCGTTGCGACACTGGCGGGCGGGCAGATTACCCCGATTCAGCCGCCCAACGACGGCTTCTTCGAGGCGGTGTCGTTCATCGGCGCGGTGCCCCCGTCGCCGGCCGACAACTGGATGACCGGCTGGACGGCGTTCCCTCAGCGCTAGAGGTGGCGTCCGGCTTCGGCCGGACCTCACACCGAATACACTTAGACGTGGTCACAGTTCTGAAATGGCTGGGTGTCGCGGTCATCGCCTTGGCGATGGCCGCCTGCACCCAGCCGACCTCTCCATCCAGTAAGACGCCCCTGACGCATACCTTTGAGACGCCGGAGGCCCTGGCGCAAGCCGTGCTCACGCGGCTGGCCGCCAAGGACCTGGCGGGTCTAAAGGCCCTGGCCCTCTCGGAGCAGGAGTTCAAGGATCACGTCTGGCCCGAGCTCGACACCAGCAGACCCGAGCGCAACGTGCCCTTCGATTACGCCTGGGGTCAATTGAAGCAGCGCAGCGATGGTTCACTGGATAGTGTCGTCGGTCGCTACGCCGGCCGCCCGCTCAGATTTGCTCGTACCAGCTACCGCGGTGAGACGACCCAGTACAAGTCGTTTGCGGTGAGGCGTGAGAGTGAAATTGTCGCCGCAGACGAGGCCGGGACCGAACTGGTGCTGCAGCTGTTTGGCTCAGCGATGGTCAAGGACGGCCGCTACAAGCTGTTCTCGTACGTCGTCGACTAAAGTCACGCCCGGTCAGGACCGGCGCGGCATCAGCGACTCGACCAGGGTTGCCGCCGCTGTCGGTCGCCCACGCAGGAACCCCTGCGCGTACGCGCGCTGGAGATGTCGAGCACCGGCTGATAGTGCACGGCCAGCCGGCCCGACTCGATGGTCTGGCGCAAGGCGCCACGGCCCGGTGTGGCGGGCCGCCACTTCCGCATCTCGGGCGGTAGCGTTGCCAGCTGTTGCGGACTTCCTTGGCGTGATACAGGGCGGTCTCGGCGGCGTGCAGCAACGCCTCCTGCGTCTCGCCGTGTTGCGGATAGATCGCCACCCCGATGCTGCACGACACCACGATCTCGCGCCCGTCAATGGACAATGGCGCGCCGCAACGCCCCAGCAGGACTCGGGCAGTCGCGTCGGCATCTTCCGGGTGGGTGAGATCGGGAATGACGACCGCAAACTCGTCGCCACTGAGACGGGCCACAAGATCGATTCGCCGTCGACGATCGCGACGTCGAACAAGCTGGCATCGCTCTCGAACGCATCTCGGGCGCGCTCGCACGAGATGCGTCGGCGAGCACCCCGCTTACGCCGGCCGATCAGATCCCGGCCGTGACTCCGGTGCGGTCAGCGTCCGCTATCGCAACGGCAAGCTGATGGTGAAGAGCGCGCCACCGGCAGCCTGGTTCTCCACTACGACTTCACCTTCGAGCACCTGGACCAGGTGTTTGACAATCGACAGGCCCAGGCCGGTGCCACCGGGCCGGGTGCGCGATTTGTCGACGCGATAGAAGCGCTCGAAGACGCGCCCCAAATCATCGGGGGCGATGCCGTGACCGGTGTCGGCGACGCTCAGTTGAAACCGCTCGCCGGCGACCGTGGCGTGGATGTCAATGCCGCCGCCTTCCGGCGTGTAGTTCACGGCATTCTCGACCAGGTTGCGGATGATGTCGTGCAGCTTCGCGGCATCGGTTTGCAGCGTGGCGGCGTCGGGCGCGACCGTGAAGCCAATTGTCTGTTGCTTGGCGGCGGCGGTGGGCTCGAAGTCGGCGGCGATGCCGCGCACCAGCGCCGTGATGTCGCACGGCGCGACCTCCACGGTTTCCTGCCCGGCCTCGATGCGGGCCAGCCGGAGCAGGTCCTTCACCAGCCGCTCCATGCGTTCGGCCTGGCGATGAATAATCTTGACGAAGCGCTCGCGCGCGTCCGCATCATCGGGATCGTCCAGCAACGCTTCGGCGTAACCCTTGATGGCGGTCAGTGGCGTGCGCAATTCGTGTGACACGTTGGCCACGAAATCGCGGCGGATGAGGTCGGCCTTTCGCAGCTCGGTGATGTCGTGCATCACCAGCACGGCGCCACGGCCGGCGGTGACGACGGGGGCCACCTGGGCGACGAGGGTCCTGGTGGTGTCGCGCGTGACTGAGAGTTCAAGCGCGCTGGTGTCGCCGCCCGCCAGCACCCGGCCGATGTTGTCGACGATGCCCGGGTGACGGATGGCTTCGACATAGGGGCGATCGATCGCGTCCTGCTCGAGTTTCAGGATGCGCCGGGCCGCGTCGTTGACCAGTTGCAGCCGCCCCTGTTCGTCGACCACCAGCACGCCTTCGATCATGCTCGAAAGAATGGCCTCCATGCGCGCGCGGTCGCGCGCCAGGCTGTCGACGCGGCGGCCCAGTTCCTGCACGGCCTGGTCCATGCCACGCGCCACGCTTCCTAACTGGTCGTCGCCGTAGTCGGGTGCGGGGCGGCTGAGATCGCCAAGGGCGTATCGGCGGGCGACGGCAAGAATGGCGGCCACCCGCTGGCTTTCGCTCGCCGCGTGCGCTGAGCGGCGCAGCGCCAGGGCGGCGAGGGCCAGCGCCACGCCGGCGGCGCCGCCGATCAGCAAGAGGGAAGTGGTCGTGAGGGGCATCAGGCCGGGGCCGGGTCGAGCAACTTATAGCCGAACTGTTTGACGGTCACAATCGCGTCGGCCAGCATCGGCACTTTTTCGCGCAGGCGCCGCACGTGGACATCGACCGTTCGCGTGCCGCCGGTGTACGAGTAGCCCCACACGTCCGACAGCAGCAGATCGCGCGACAGCACGCGACCGCGATGCAGCATCAAGTACTGCAGCAGCAGGAACTCCTTGGCCGTCAGCCTGACCTCGTCGCCGTCGATTTTGACAATGTGCCGATCGACATCGACGGAGAGGCCGCCGTACGTCAGCCGGCTGTTGCCCGGCGCGGGCCGATGCGCGCGCCGCAGCAGGGCGCGCACGCGTGCGACCACTTCGTTCGGGCTGAACGGTTTGGTGATGTAGTCATCGGCGCCCAGCTCGAGGCCGACGATACGATCCGACTCTTCGGCCTTCGCCGTCAGCATGATGATGGGAATGGCGGCGATGCTCGCGTCGGCGCGGATCTCCCGGCACACCTGCAGGCCATCGAGGCCCGGCAGCATCAGGTCGAGCACCACCAGGTCCGGCGGCTCGCGCTTGATCTGGGGCATGACGTCGCGACCCGAGGTGACCACCGTCGCCGTGAACCCCGCTTTTCGCAGGTAATGCTCGAGCAGGTTCCCGATGTCCGGGTCATCCTCGGCGACCAGGATGCGAGTGGGAGGGCGCGCGGACATGACGACCGAATCTTAGCAGGTGCCCTCGGACAAAGGTGCTAAAGGTGC
>CAMBHC010000078.1 GCA_945866285.1 Candidatus Sulfopaludibacter sp. SbA3
GAACACCATGGCGTTACCCTGATCCACGGTGACGCCGGCCCAGGCGTTGGCGCCACCTGACAGCGTCGGACCTTTCGGCCACGTGTCTGATCCAAACTCACCCGCTTGCGGGATGGTGTGGAAGATCCATCGCAGTTTGCCGGTGCGCACATCGAACGCGCGGATGTGTCCGGGCGTGCCGGGCAGCGTCTCGGGGACGCTGCTGCCGAAGATGATCAGGTCCTCGAAGATCGAGCCCGGCGTGCTGGCGCTGACCGAGGCGCGCTCGACCGGCAGCCCGAGTCCCTCGCGCAAATCGATGCGGCCGTCGGTGCCAAACGTCGCGATGGGTTTGCCCGTCGCGCGATCGAGCGCGTAAAGGAAGTTACGATACGTCGCGAACACGCGGTCCTGGTGGACGGTGACCCCGCGATGGCGGAACCGCGCACGCGGCGCCCCGGCCGGTGCCAGGTCGAAGGTCCAGCGTTCCTGCCCGGTAGCGGCATCCACGGCCGCCACCTTCATGCTCGGCGTCGTGACGTAGAGGGTGCCATCCACGACCACCGGATGACTCTGCATTTCGGAGTTAGGGAACGCATCTTTCGAGTCGTAGGTCCACGCCACCTTCAACTGCGTCACGTTGCTCTTGTTGATCTGCGCGAGCGGCGAGTAGCGGATGTTGTCGACGCCGCCGTGCATGGGCCAGCCGCGGTCGGGAACCTGCGCGACAGCCACCACTACACCAACAAGCAACACCAAGAAAGCCACGCGGAAGGGAGCCATGCACCGGCATGATAGCGCGGCCCCGATCCATAATCCCGGCATGTCCTCCCACGCCTCTGTCGATTCCGTCCTCCACACGATTGGCCGCACACCGCTGGTACGGCTGCGGCGCCTGGTTGAGCCGGGCATGGCCGACGTGGTCGTGAAACTCGAGTACTTCAACCCCACCGGCTCCTACAAAGACCGCATGGCGCTGGCGATGATCGAAGGCGCCGAGAAGCGCGGCGCCCTGCGCAAGGGCATGCAGGTGATTGAATACACCGGCGGCAGCACGGGCTCGTCTTTGGCCATGGTGTGCGCCATGAAGGGCTACGCTTTTCATCCGCTGTCATCGGATGCGTTCTCGGCCGAGAAGCTCGACACCATGCGCGCGTTTGGCGCCGACCTCGAGATTGTCCAGAGCGACGGCGGCAAGGTGACACCGGCGTTGTTCGATCGCTTCAAGGCGCGCATCGCGGAACTCGCGAAAGATCCCAACAGCTTCTATACCGACCAGTTCAACAACGTGGACGCGGTCGAAGGCTACGCCGGCATTGGCCGCGAGCTGGTCGAACAGGTGGGCCACGTCGATGGATTCGTGGGGATGATCGGCAGCGGCGGCATGCTGGTCGGCGTGTCTCAGGCGCTTAAGCAAGCGGGCGCTCACGCGCGCATCATCGCGCTGGAGCCATCGACGGCGCCGTTCCTCACCACGGGCAAGGGCGGTGCGCATCGCGTGGAAGGCACCGCGGTCGGCTTCTGGCCGCCGCACCTGGTAAAGGGCACCTATGACGAAGCGCGGGCCATCGACGAGAACGAAGGACGGGCAATGGCGAAGCGCGCTGCGCGGGAAGAGGGGATCTTTGCCGGCACCTCAACGGGACTGAACCTGGTGGCTGCGCTCGCGCTCGCGCGCGAGCTGGGGCCAGGCAAGGTGGTCGCCACGGTCGCGTGCGACACCGGCCTCAAATATCTCGCCGGCGATTTATTTAAGTAGGTGAGGTCCGGCTAAAGCCGGACGATACATTGGACCTTCACGGGCGGATCGCGGCCACGAGCAGCGGATCGATCCGCCAGGTTTCGTCGGGCCCGGCCGCCACCCACAGCGATCGGTGGGCCACCAGCACGGCCCCGCCGCCGGGACCACTGAAACGCTGCACCGCTTTGTTGGTCCGCGGCTCAATGCGGATCAACGGCACACCCGGCGCACTGATCCAGACCGAACCCAACCCGGCGGCGATCTCGCCCGCAGCCACGCCGTCGCCAATGGCGATCGTGGCGACCACCTTGTTGGTGGCGGGATCGACGCGCGTCACGGTGCTACCCTGGCCGTCGCTGCCGCGATTGAGGACCCACACGCTGCCCTCGCCCACCGCCAGGCGTCCTGGCTTCGAGCCGACTGCGATGGTTTCAGTGACTTCGTGGTTGTGCGGGTTCATGCGCGTGAGCTGACCGGTCTTGGCACCATCACTAGTGATCCACAGCACGTCATCCGCCAGCACGACGGAGTGGGCGCCGGCGGGGACCGCGATCTCGGCCACCGCGGCATTGATGTCGGGATCGATCCGCGACAGCATGCCCTTGCGGTCGGTGATCGCCCAGATGCTGCCGACACCAGTGGCGATGCGGCCATCCCCAGCCGCCACTTTCATCTTCAGCGTGGCCAGGACCTTCGGCGCCTTCGCGTCGACTCGCGTGATCGTGCCGTCGCCGCACATGGGCACCCACACGCTGTCGAAGCCGACGGCCAGCGAGGCGCAGGCGTCGGTGCCGACCACGATTGCCGGCGCAGGCTTGTTGTCCTTGGCATCCACGCGCGTGATGCTGCCGGCGGCGCGGTTTGGCACCCACACCGAATCCGGATCCTCGACAGCGCCCGGGCCCAGGGCAATCGGGATCACGGCGTCGGCCTTCAGCCGGGAGAAGGGGATCTCGGCCGGCGGCGGCGCCGGTTTAGAGGCTGGTGACTGTGCGTGAAGAACTGCGCCGAGCAGCAGGAGGAAAACGACTTGCCGAATCATGCAAAGGCATCATACTTAATGCCCGATGCGGCCATACATCACTCTTCGCGGGCTCACCACCGGCGTGCTCGGCCTGGCCGCCTGCGTCCTGGTCGGCACTGTCCTCCGCGCGGCGCAAGCGCCGGGGCCGGCCACCGCGGCGACCATGACCCAGGACACCACGCTGTTCGAGACACGGGTGCGACCGCTGCTCGCTGCCAATTGCTATGCCTGCCACGGCGAGAAGGCCATGGCCGGCTTGCGCGTGGACTCGCGCGCCGGGCTATTGCGCGGCGGCGAGACCGGTCCGGCAATCGTGCCAGGCGATCCAGAGAAGAGCGCGCTGCTGAAGGCGGTGCAACACGCCGATGGTTTTCCCCGCATGCCACTCGGGCGCGCCAAGTTGCCGGCCGCCGACATCGACGCCCTCGAGCAATGGATTCGCGCCGGCGCGATGTGGCCGTCGACCGGCGAGGCGCCAACTGCGGTGACCGCGTCCGAGCGCCCGATCACCGCCGCGCACCGTGCGTTCTGGGCGTTCCAGCCAATCACCAACACGAAGGCGCCGGCCGTGCAACGCACCGCGTGGCTGCGCACCGACATCGACCGCTTCATTCTCGCGCGACTCGAACACGACGGCCTCGCCCCGGTGGCCGCGGCCAGCAAGCTGACGCTGATTCGCCGCGCCACCATTGACCTGACCGGCGTGCCGCCGACACCCGAAGAGACCGATGCTTTTCTCGCCGACTCGTCTGCCGATGCCTTCGACAAGGTCATCGATCGCCTGCTGGCCTCGCCGCGCTACGGCGAAACGTGGGGCCGCCTGTGGCTCGACGTGGCGCGCTACGGCGAAGACGACTACCGCAGCCTCGACCCGATGCGCCGCGGCTACAATCCCTATCCCAACGCGCACCTGTATCGCGACTGGGTGATTCGCGCGTTCAACGACGACCTGCCCTACGACCAGTTCGTGACGGCGCAATTGGCCGCAGACCTGCTGGAGGGACCCGATCGCGTGCGGCACCTGCCGGCGCTCGGCTTCCTCGGCCTCGGGCCCTGGTATTACGACAACGGCGCCGTCGAAATCACGCGCGCCGACGAGCGTCACGATCGCGTGGACGCGGTCAGCCGTGGCTTTCTCGGCTTCACCGTCGGTTGCGCCCGCTGCCACGACCACAAGTACGATCCCATCCCCACCAAGGATTACTACGGCCTGGCCGGCGTGTTCCTCAACACCGAGTACAGCGAGATTCCCCTGGCGCCGAAGCGCGTCGTGGACGACTACAAGGCCAAGGAGAAGGCGCTGAAGCTGAAGCGCGAGATGCTGGCGGAATACACCGCCGCCGAAGCGCGGCAGTTGGCCGAGACCCTCGCCTTCCAGTCGGCGCGGTACATGAACGCGGCCTGGCAGGTGACCGGCGAGCCGAAGAAGGACAAGCAGGAAATCGTCGACAAGGAGAAGCTCGATTACGAGCTGTTCGACCGCTGGCTCGCGTTCCTGCAAAAGAAACCGGTGTTCTATCCGTTCCTCAAGGACTGGCAGGCGATGGTGGCGAAAGGCGGCACTGCGAAGGAGTCTGGCGCGCTGGCCGATGCCTTCCAGGAGCTGCTGATCAGCGTGGTGCTCGAGCAGCGCGAAGTGAAGAAGGAAAACGACATCATCAAGGCGCGCGCGCTGCCGACGGCAAAGCCCAAGGAGCCGGCTAACCTGCCAAACGAGTTCATCACCAACGACGACTTCTGCCCCGGCTGCGGTCTCGAGTTGCGCAGCATGACGACCGAGCGCACGGCGCTCTGGGGCGACGTGTTCCTGGGCAACCTGGATCCCGATGATGCCCCGGGCAAGCCGTCACGGCCGGGCCTGCTCCGCTTCACGGGCTGGGGACTCGAACAGCGGCTGGGCGGCGACCGCCGCGCCCTGATCGACGGCCTGCGGAAAGACGTGGAGGCCATGGAGAAGGCGTTGCCCGAGAAGTTCGCCTACGTCCACGGCGTGAAAGATGTCGAGAAGCCGGTGGACCTGACGGTGCACCTGCGCGGCAACCCGATGCGGCTCGGCGACACGGTGCCACGCGGATTCTTGTCGGTGTTGACTCCCGAACGCATCACCTTTTCGAAGGGCAGCGGCCGCCTGGAGCTGGCGCGCACGATTACCATGCAGCCCCTGGCCTTGCGCGTCATGGTGAACCGGGTGTGGAAGGAACACTTCGGCACGGGCCTCGTGAACACGCCCAGTAATTTCGGGATCAACGGCGAGAAGCCGTCGCATCCGGAGTTGCTCGATCACCTGGCGCAGTATTTCGTGGACCACGGCCTGTCGACGAAAGCGCTGCACAAGGAGATCATGCGCAGCGCCGTCTACCAGTTGAGCGCCGACCTGTCACCGGCGGCATTCGCGAAAGATGGCGGCAACCGGCTCTACTGGCGTGCCAACCGCCACCGCCTGAGCGCGGAAAAGATCCGCGATAGCATCCTGTTTGTGTCGGGCGCCCTCGACGAGCGCGTGGGCGGACCATCGGTAGTGCTGACGCCCCTCGCCAACCGCCGCACGGTGTACGGCAAGGTCAGCCGCTACAAGCTCGACGAGTTCCTGCAACTGTTCGACTTCCCCAGCCCCAGCCAGACGGCCGAAGGTCGCTTCGCCACGAGCGTGCCCTTGCAGCGGCTGTTCTTCATGAACAGCGACTTCATGCAGCAACATGCCGAGCGGGTGGCCGAGCAGGTGGCCGACGAGCCGGACGATACGACGCGCATCCAGAAGGTGTATCGCACACTGTTTGGCCGCGCGCCGACCGCCGAAGAAACCAAGGCCGGCCGCGACTTCCTGCAGGCCGAAGCGCTGAAGCAGTACGACGAGCGCCGCGCCACGGCGAAGCTGCCGCCTGACAAGGACGCGAAGGAGCCGTCCGCGGACACTGAGCCAGTGCCCGCAGACGGACCACCGGCCGACGGCATGATGTCAGGGGCGAAGCCGGGCGCCGCGCCACCGGCCGACGAGAAGAAGAAGATGCTCCCGGTCTCGACCTTCGGGCGCTACGTGAAGATTCTGTTGAGTTCGAACGAGTTCCTGTTCGTCAGCTGAGGCGTGACCTAACCATGTCGCATCATTCACGTCCGCCCGTCACCCGTCGCGAAGCGCTCTGCCGCATTGGCAACGGCTTCGGCATGCTGGCGTTCGCCAGCATGATTGGCAAGTCGATGGCTGCCGCCGGTCTCGACCAAGGCAAGCCAGCGGCGACGTTGGCCAAGGGCCTGCACCACCCGGCGCGCGCCAAGCACGTGATCTTCCTGTTCATGAATGGCGGCCTGTCGCAGGTGGACAGCTTCGACCCCAAGCCGATGCTCGACAAGTTCCACGGGCAGCCGCTGCCCGGCGGCACGGTCGCCACCGAACGCAAGACCGGCTCGCTGATGCGGTCGCCGTTCACGTTCAAGAAGTACGGGCAGAGCGGGCTCGATGTCAGCGAGCTGTTCCCGCACGTCGGCGGCTGCGCCGACGACATCTGCATGATCCGCTCGATGCACACCGACATTCCCAACCACGAACCGTCGATGTTGATGATGAACACCGGCCACATCCAGGTCGGGCGTCCGTCGATCGGCTCGTGGCTGACGTATGGCCTGGGCACCGAGAACAAGAACCTGCCCGGCTACGTGGTGCTGTGCCCAGACGTGCCCACCACGGTCGGTCCGCCGCTGTGGAACGGCGCGTTCCTGCCGGCCGTGCACCAGGGCACGTTCATCCCGAGCAAGGTGGAACGGCCTGACCAGATTGTCGGCAAGGACTTCGACCCGAAGAAGCTGGTGTCGTTCATCCACAACAAGTCGTTCACGCTGACCGAGCAGCGCCGCGAGCTCGACCTGCTGGCCTCGCTTGACGCGATGCAGCGCGGCAACGAGCCCGCCGATCCGCAACTGGAAGGCGCGATCAGCTCCATGGAAACCGCCTACCGGATGCAGACCGAGGCGCCGGAGGTGTTCGACATCCGCAAGGAAAGCCAGGCCACGCTGGAGTTGTACGGCCCGGGCAGCACCGCGCGGGGCTGCCTGATGGCGGTGCGGCTGGTGGAGCGCGGCGTGCGCATGGTGCAGGTCTACTACGCCAAGGGCGACCCGTGGGATGCCCACGGCGACATCCAGCAGCACCGCAAGAACGCGAAGGATTCAGACCAGCCGTTTGCCGCGGTGATCAAGGACCTGAAGTCGCGCGGGCTGCTGAAGGACACGCTGGTGGTGTGCGGATCGGAATTTGGCCGCACACCGGTGGTGGAAGTCGGCGGCATGGCCGGCGCGCAGAGCGGCCGCGATCACAACCCGTTCGGGTTCAGCATGTGGTTGGCCGGCGGCGGCGTGAAGGGCGGGCTCACCTACGGCGCCACGGACGACTTCGGGTTCAAGGCGATCGAGAAGCCGGTGCACGTGCACGACCTGCACGCCACCATCCTCTACTTGATGGGCATCGATCACACGAAGCTGACCTATCCCTACAGCGGCCGCGATTTCCGGTTGACCGACGTGTCGGGCAACGTGCTGCACGACATCATCGCATGATTTTGGATGTAGGGGCGGGCCTAAAGGCCCGCCCCTACGGATGCCGCGTTGAACACGCGGTATTGCCCGCCGCGTCGGCGGCGCAGACGCGATAGCTGGCAGCGCGGTCGACATTTGCCGGCCACTCGGCGCGCCACAGGTTCTCGCCGTACCACCGCATGGGCGCTTCGCGCTTGCCGGCGGCACTCGCCCACTCTACCGTCACGCTCTTCCACTCGGTCGCCAGGCTCGGGCTCTTGCGGTCGTGCACGCGCGCATGCACGACCCTGCGCGTGCCAATCTCCCTCGCCCCCACCATGGTGATGGACGGCGCCGCGGTGTCGGGCGCGAGGCCGCGGCCCAGGAACACGCGCTCATCAACCGCCTTCGGGTGTTCTCCTTGCCCTTGCACCACGTCCATGCGCGCGTCGCCGTCGAGATCCGCGAGCGCAATGCCAAGGGTGCCTGGCGTGGGCTCGCCATCGAACACGTCAAGTCTCACCGACAGCTGTCCCCTGCCGTCGTTAATCAGCAGGCGATCGGGCCCGCTGAGCGATCCCACCACGAAGTCGGCGTCGCCGTCGGAGTCGTAGTCGAGGAACGCCACCATGTTGTCGTCCTCGCCCCCAATGGCGACGGGCGGCCACCAGGCTTCGGTGACGTCGCGCAAGCGGCCCTTGCCGTCGTTACGAAACACGTGCTCGCGGCGATCGGAACTGTTGCCGCCCACGATCTCGCCATCGTTCATCGTCACCACGTCGAGCCACCCGTCGCCATCAAGGTCCATCGGCTCGAACTCGTAATTGTTGGTGTACTGCGGTAGGCCGCGCGGGTCATCCGTGAACGTGCCGGCACCGTCGTTACGGAACAAGTGACTGCCCGGACAGCGCTTGCACGAGACCAGCAGATCAAGGTCGGCGTCGTTATCCAGGTCGGCCAGTTCCAAATCCCACGAAAAGCGGATCCGGAGGTCGGGCATTCGGGTGGCGGTCGCATCAGTGAACCGGCCCGCACCATCGTTCAGCCACAGGCGGGTCCGTCCGCCGTCGTTGGTCATGTTGTTACCAGGGCCCCAGTCGGCCAACACCAGGTCGAGGTCGCCATCACCGTCCACGTCGCCAGGCTCAAGGTCGCCGACACTGAGCAGCTGCGCGGGTAAGTGCGTCCGCGTGACTTCCGCGAAACGGCCCTGCCCGGAGCCCAGGAACAGCCGGCTCTGGGTCTGGTAGGTCGTGCCGACGATGATGTCGACGAAGCCGTCGGCGTTGAGGTCGCGCGCCTTGATGACGCGCGCGAGATCCGGTGTGTCGCCGAGCACCTGCGTCGTGACCTCCTGGAACTTCAGGCCCGGACCGCCGGTGTTGAAAAAGACCTGGTTCGGCTCGGGCGTGCCCGGCGTGGAGTAGTCGCCGCCGTTGGCGAACAGCAGATCGGGGCGGCCGTCGCCATTGAGATCGGCGATCTCCACCTTGTTGGTCCAATACTTCGTCTGACCAAGGGCGGTGGCAGTGACATCAACCCAGAGCGGGCGCGTCGGCGTTTGCGCGAGCACGCCGGCCGCCATCACCAGCAGGACCAGCCGCATCACTGCCAGCTTCCGTACATCGGGTTCGGCACCAGGAAGTAGCGCACGCCGAACTCGGTGAAGCCGGGAGCGCCCTGCTCCTTGGTCTTCTGCGACAGGCGTGGAAAATCCAGGATGTTGTCGCCGACGACGGCGACGATTTCCATCTTGGAGTTGCCGGCGGGCGTCTGTCCCGCGGCTACAGCAGTGAAGCGCGGATTCTTGTCGGAGGGCGTGCCGGTCACGCGGCACAGCATCGCGTCGTGCGGGAGCTTGAAATTCTCGAACACCGCCCGCGTGTCGTCGCACTCGGTGTCGAGGCGGTTGGTCACGATGGCGACCTTGCCGCCGAGCGCGCGGACGCGAGAGAGAAAGCCGGCGGCGCCGGGAACCGGGGTGGCCTCGCGGCGCTTGACCCACAGGCTCCAGCTCTCCGGCGTGAAGGCCTGGCCGATCTTCGCTCGTTCAAGCTGGTACAGCGAGTTGTCCAACACCGTCTCGTCCGCATCGA
>CAMBHC010000079.1 GCA_945866285.1 Candidatus Sulfopaludibacter sp. SbA3
TCACAGCCGCAGATTCCGCTCTGTTTACAGCCGCAGATACCGCGCCGTTCACAGCCGCAGATTCCGCTCTGTTTACAGCCGCAGATACCACGCCGCCCACAGCCGCAGATTCCGCTCTGTCTACAGTCGCAGATACCACGCCGTTCACAGCCGCAGATTCCCCACTGCTCACAGCCGACGATTGCCGTTGCCACTCAAGGGTGCTCGCGTTCCACGGATTCTCGGCACACCGAGCCAACTTGCGGCTGCTGGTCCACAGATTCCAGAGGAACGGCAGTTGGAATACTCCGAGCAGGACGGCGGCATAGGTCATGTGCGTCTGCCACATCAGCGTCGGCTGAGCCAGTGCGTAGCTCGCGCCGGCGTCATACAGCCGGCGGTTCACGCCCATCAGGCCGACCACGAACATCGGCATGAAGATCAGGTTCATGCAGATGAACGATCCCCAGAAATGCACCTTGCCGAGCCGCTCGTCGAGCATGCGGCCGGTGATGCGCGGGAACCAGTGGTAGATGCCCGCGAACAGCGCGAACATCGTCCCCGGTGCGACCAGGTAGTGGAAGTGCGCGACCACGTAATAGGTATCGTGCAGCGAGACATCACTGGCCGCGAGACCGAGCGGGAGTCCGGTCAGGCCGCCGATACCGAACATCGGCAGGAATGCCAGTGCGAACAGCATCGGCGTGGTGAACCGAATCGACCCGCCCCACAGCGACATCACCAGCGACGAGATCAGGACCACCGACGGGATCGAGATGATCATCGTCGTGACCTGGAAGAACAGGCTGAGCGTCGTGCCCATGCCGCTCAGGAACATGTGATGGGCCCACACCACCATCGACATGCCGCCCATGAACAGCACCGACGCCACCATCATCCCGTAGCCCCAGAGCGGCCGCCGCGCGTTGACGGTGATCACTTCGGCAACGATGCCCATGGCGGGCAGGATGAGGACGTAGACCTCCGGATGCGCAAGGAACCAGAACAGGTGCTGCCACAGCAGGGGATTGCCACCGCCCGTCGGTCCGAGCAGGGGTGCACCGCCGATCACCAGGCCGGTCGGCAGGAAGAAGCTGGTGCCGGCGACCCGGTCCATTAACTGAAAAATCGCCGCCGCCTGCAGCGCCGGGAACGCCAGCAACAATAGGAGCGCGGTGACCAACTGCGACCAGACGAAGAACGGCAGCTTCATCCACGTCATGCCTGGCGCGCGGCCCTGCACGATGGTCGCGATCATCGTGATGGCGCCCAGTGTGGACGACAGTCCGATCAGGAAGATGCCGACGAGCCAGAAGTTCTGTCCCGCCGAGGCCATCACCGCCAGCGGCACGTACGACGTCCAGCCCGAATTCGGCGCGCCGCCCTCGACGAAGAAACTCGCGAGCATAACCAGCCCGCCCGCCAGATACAGCCAGTAGCTGAGCGCGCTCACTCGCGGGAACGCGACCCCAGTCGCACCGATTTGCAGGGGGACGACATATGTGCCGAACGCCGACGCGGCCAGCGGGACGACCGCCAGGAACACCATCACCGAGCCGTGCATGGCGACGAGCTGGTTGTAGAACTCGGGCAGCATGATGCCGCCGGGCGCGTTGGCGTCGCCCAGCATGGGCACCAGCCACGCCGGCAGCGGCTGGCCGGGCCAGGCCAGTTGCCAGCGCATCAGGATCATCAGGAGGAACCCGACCAGGAGGAAGAAGAGGGCGGTCAGGCCATACTGCAGCCCCACCGTCTTGTGGTCGGTCCAGCGCACATAGGGATTGTAGCGGCTTGGAGGCTTGGGGACTTGGGGACCGAATTTCCAAGCCTCCAAGCCTCCAAGCCTCCAAGCCTCCAAGCCCGCGTAGAATAATCAACACCATGAGCCGTACTGCTCTCGCTGCCGTCTTGTGCGCGCTTGCGCTCACTGTTTCAACTTCCAGTTCGCTAAGCGCTCAAGCCGTCGAGCCCATCCGCTACACGCTGCGCTTTCCCGCGCCGCACACCCACTACGTCGAAGTGGAGGCGAGCATCCCGACCGCGGGCCGTCCCGACGTCGAAGTCTACATGGCGACGTGGACGCCCGGGTCGTACCTGATTCGCGAGTACGAGCGCAACGTCGAGGCCGTGACGGCCAGCAACGGCACCACCGCGCTGGCGGTGGAGAAGTCGCGCAAGAATCGCTGGAAGATCACGACTGGCGGCGCGCGGACCATCACGCTGCGCTACAAGGTCTACAGCCGCGAGATGACCGTCCGCAATAACTGGATCGACGCCGGCTTCGCCATGCTGAACGGCGCACCCACGTTCGTGACACTGCCCGATGGCGGCAAGCGGCCGCACGAAGTGAAAGTAGAGTTGCCGGCGGCCTGGAAGGGCGTGCAGACGCCGCTGATGCCGGTGGCCGGCGCCGCCAACACCTTCCGCGCCGACGACTTCGACACGCTGGTCGACAGCCCCATCATCATCGGCAACCCGGTCGTCCGCGAGTTCACGGTGGATGGCAAGAAGCACGCGCTCGTGCTTGAAGGCGATCCGTCGTTGTTTGACGCCGACCGTGCCGCGGCCGACGTGAAGAAGATCGTCGAGGCCGGCCGCAACGTCATGGGCCCGCTGCCGTATCCCCACTACTACTTCCTGAACATGGTCACCGAATCCGGTGGCGGCCTCGAGCACAAGAACAGCTTCCTCGGCATGTCGGGCCGCTTCACCACCCGCACGCACCGTTCCTACATGGGATGGCTCGGCCTGATCGCGCACGAGTACTTCCACAACTGGAACGTGAAGCGGCTGCGTCCAGTGGAGCTCGGCCCCTTCGATTACGAGAACGAGAACTACGTGAAGATGCTGTGGGTGGCCGAAGGCTTCACCGACTACTACGGCGACGTGCTGCCGCGTCGCGCCGGCATTGCCACGCGCGAGGAGTTCCTCGACGGTATTTCGAATCAGATCGAGGCTGTGCAGACCACGCCAGGCCGCCTGGTCACGCCCGTGAACATGTCGTCGTACGACACCTGGATTAAGCAGTACCGTCCCGACGAAAACACCGCCAACACCAGCATCAACTACTACCCCAAGGGCGCGGTGATCGCGTTCCTGCTCGACGCCAAGATTCGCAAGTCAAGCAACGAGGCGCGCACGCTTGACACCGGCATGCAGTGGGCGATGCAGCGCTACTCGGGTGAGAAGGGCTACACGCCGACGCAGTTCTACGACGTGATGAGCGAAGCCGCCGGCACGGACCTGAAGGGCTGGTTTGCCAAGGCCGCCGAGTCGACCGACGAACTCGACTACACCGAGGCGCTCGACTACTTCGGCCTGCGGTTTCGTCCGACCGATCCGCGTGGTGCGCGCGCATTCGTCGGCAGTGGCACCCGCAACGACAGCGGCCGGCTCGTGGTCACGTCCGTTCGCCGCGGCACGCCGGCCATCGAGGCCGGGCTCAACGTGGACGATGAAATCCTCGCGATTGATGACGTGCGCGTGCGGGCCGATGGCCTGGCGGCACGGCTCGATCAATACAAGCCGGGCGACAAGATCTCGGTGCTCGTGGCCCGCCGCGACAAACTGACGAAGATCGACGTGACGCTCGGCGCCGAACCCGGTCGCGCGTGGCGCCTCGAGGTGTCTCCGACCGCAACGGCGGAACAGAAGACCCGGCTCACCGCCTGGATCGGCCAGTAATTTCGATAAACGGGCGCATTCCGGGCTGTTTTCGCGGCCCGGGGGCGCCCGTTCGCGCGCCCTCCCAACCTTTCTCGGGCAATCTCCGTCTATTCCACGTGGTCATGCATTTCATGCGTTACGGCGTGCTCGCCGCCCTCGTGCTGTTCGTCCCGGCTCTCGTCACAGCGTCAGACGAGCGGCGTGTTCTCACGATGGCGATTGAGGCCATGGCCGTTCCGGCCCACGGCCCCATCCTGGTTGACGGCAAGCTAAACGAGGAAGTCTGGCAGCAGGCGCCGGTGATCAACGAGTTCGTTCAGCGCGAGCCGGCAGAGGGCCAGGCGCCCACCATGCGCACCCAGGCGCGGGTTGCCTACGACGCGGATGCGATCTACGTCGCCGTGCGGGCGTTTGATACCGATGCCGACAAGCTCGTGGGCATCCTGACGCGGCGCGACCAACGCTCGCCGTCCGACTGGATCCGCATTGTCGTCGACTCGTACTTCGATAAGCGATCCGCCTATGAGTTTGGCGTCAACCCGGTCGGCGTGAAGTCCGACCGCTATTATTTCAACGACGGCCAAAGCGACGAGAGCTGGGACGCGGTGTGGGATGTCGAGGTGGCAAGAGACGCCGACGGCTGGAGCGCCGAGTTCCGCATCCCGTTTTCGCAACTGCGCTTCAACGAGCTCGCGGGTGGCCCGGTGGGCTTCGCCGTGATTCGTGAAGTCGGCCGGCTGGCCGAGACCTCAAGCTGGCCCTTGCTGTCGCGCAACGCCAACGGCTTCGTGTCGCAGTTCGGCGAAATGCGCGGCCTGAAGATGTCGGGCAAGCAGAAGAAGTTCGAGTTGCTGCCCTACACGGTGGGCAAGCTCGACACGCAGACGGTTGCCGCGAACGATCCGCTCAACCCCGCGATCGATCCGGGCGCGACGGTCGGCCTCGACATGAAGTACGCGGTCACACCGGGCCTGACGCTGACCGCCACGGCGAACCCCGACTTCGGCCAGGTCGAAGCCGACCCGGCGGTCGTCAACCTTGACGCCTTCGAGACGTTCTTCCCCGAGCGTCGCCCGTTCTTCGTGGAAGGCTCCGGCACCTTCCGCTTCAACATGGATTGCAACGACGGCAACTGCAGCGGCCTGTTCTACTCGCGCCGCATCGGCCGCGCGCCGCAGGGCTCCGCCGAGACGGCGAATAACGAATACTCGAAGGCGCCTGACGCGGCGACCATTATCGGCGCCGGCAAGCTGACGGGCCGCCTGGCCGGGTTTTCGCTCGGCGCCTTGACCGCGGTCACCGCCCGCGAGGATGCGGCGATCACCGCGGAGGACAACCTGGACTACCGCAGCCAGACCGTTGAGCCGCTGAGCAGTTACACGGTGCTGCGTGCCCGCAAGGAATACGCGAACCAGTCCTCCATTGGCATGATGACGACGGCGGCCGTTCGCCAGACCGATGCCGACACGTCATTCCTGTCAGACACGGCGATGACCGCCGGCCTCGACTATGACATCCGCCTGTCGAAAATGTACAACCTCACCGGCTACTGGGCCGGCAGTCACATTGCCGGCAGCCCGGAGTCGATCTCCCGGCTCCAGCAGAACACCGTTCACGGCTTTCAGCGTCCCGACGCCGGCTACGTGGCGCTGGATGCGAACGCCGAAACGCTGCGGGGGCATGCCGGGGCGCTGGCCTTCGGCAAGATCTCGGGCGAGCGCACGCGCTTCAGTTCGAACCTCGGCTACAAGAGCCCCGGCTTCGACAGCAACGACCTGGGCTTCATGCGCCGCGCCGACGAGAAGACGGTCAGCAACTGGTTCCAGTGGCGCAACTTCACGCCTGGCAAGTACGTGCGGACCCGCAACTTCAACCTGAGCCAGTACGCGGCCTGGAATTTCGGCGGCGATCGGTTGTATTCCGGTCTCAACCTCAACTCGCACTGGACCTTCGCGAATTTTTTCAGCATCGGCGGCGGCTACAACCTCGACGCCGCGCCGTTCCGCGATCGCAGCACCCGCGGCGGTCCTGGCGTGCTGGGCAATCCCGGCAACAGCGTGTGGTACTACGCCAATACCGACAATCGCAAGGCGCTGTCGTTCTATTACAACGGCGACTTCGGCGGCGACCGCTTCAACACCTCGCGACGGGGCTTCAGCCCGGGCTTCAACTGGCGCGCGACTTCGTCCATGTCGCTCAACATGGGCGTGCGCTACAGCATCAACAAAGACGATGCGCAGTGGGTAACGAACACCACCCTGCCCAATGGCGCCGTGCGTTACGTCTTCGGCCGCATTGATCAGAAGACGGTGTCGATCAACACGCGCTTCAACTACACGTTGACGCCGACGCTGTCGCTGCAGGTCTATGCCGAGCCGTTCGTGTCGGCGGGTGAGTACACCAACTTCAAGGAACTGGTGGACGGCCGCGCCTCCCAGTACAGCGACCGCTATCGGGCCTACGCCTACACGGGCAACCCCAATTTCAACATCCGCTCGTTCCGGACGACGAACGTGCTGCGGTGGGAGTACAAGCCGGGTTCCGCGTTGTTCGTGGTGTGGCAGCAGGGCAAGCAGGACTACCAGAACTACGGCGACTTCAGCTTCAATCGCGACTTCGGCGGCGTGTTCTCGGCGCCGGCGCACAACGTGTTTCTCGTCAAGTTCAGCTACTGGCTGAACATGTAGAACACCACCCGGAGGGCGACGGCTTCAGCCGTCGCCAGTGCTCTCCCAAACTAGTATCACTGTGATACTATTCCGCTGTGCCGCGGAAGCTTCGTGATCTCATCCACGAACTCGTGCGCGGGGGCTTCGTCGATCGCGGCGGCAAGGGCAGCCACCGGAACTTCCTGCATCCGTCTGGCCAGCGGGTCACGCTCTCGGGCCGCCCGGGCGACGACGCGAAGCGGTATCAGGAACAGGAAGTGGCGCTACGTCTGGCCGCCGCCCGCGCGGCCAAGGAAGACAAGAAATGAAACAGCGGAAGAAAGCGGTCGCGCGCGACTACCTGCGGGTCGTTGAGTGGAGCGCCGAAGATCGGTGCTTTGTCGGCAGTGCACCGCCGCTGATTGGCCGGTGTTGCCACGGTGCGACGGAGGCGGGCGTCCTCAGGCAGTTGAAGCGCATCGTGGATGAGTGGATCCGCCTGGCGGATAAGGACGGCGGGGGTTTGCCCGCGCCGGAGCAGCCGGCCAGCTACAGCGGGCGGTTCCTGTTGCGCGTGCCGGCACCCGTGCATCAGGCGCTGGCGCTCAAGGCTCGGGCCGCCGGGAAGAGCCTGAACGCCTATTGCGCGGAGAAACTGGCGACGTTGTAGCGATCGCGGTCAGCCAACCAGCACGCTCGCTCCGCCGATATAATCACCGCGCTTGTCCTTGCCCCCCCCCGGCTCCCGCCTCGGCGTCTACGCGTGCGGCCGTTTGCTCCACCGTCGCGAAGCGCTTCCACTGTCGCGTCCACAACGGCAGCGACCACGAATGGCGCCGGCGCCCAGTGGCAGGTATCGACGGAGGGCGGCATCATGCCCACCTGGCGAGCTGACGGCAAGGAGATCTACTATCTCAACCCGGCCGGCGCGATGGTGGCGGTGCCGATCACGGCCACCGCCGCGACCATTGAACCGGGCGCACCGGCCGTGCTGTTTCCCACGCGAATCTACGGTGGTGGCGCGGACGTGCTGCAGAACCGCCAGTACGACGTGACGCGCGACGGGCGCTTCCTGATCAACACGATCGTGGACGAGACGCCGCCGCCGATCACGCTGTTGATGAATTGGCGGCCCGAGGGGAAGAAGTAGACGGCTGCGTGAGGCCAGAAATGCAACAACCACGTTTCGCGATAGTGATGGTGGGCCTGATGCTGGCAGTGGCCGGCCAACCGGCGACAGCGGCGCAGACGCTGTCCGATCGAATTGCCGCGCTCACCAAGGGCTTCAACGGCACGGTTGCCATCTACGCCAGGAACCTCGATACCGGTCAGGAGTTCGCCCTCGCCGCCGACACCAAGGTCCGAACCGCCAGCACCATCAAGTTGCCCATTCTGTGCGCGCTCGAAGACCTGGTGGCCAAGGGCCGCATCGCGTGGACGCTGCCGGTGCCCGTGCGTCCGGAAGACCGCGTGTCGGGCTCGGGCGTGCTGGCGGAACTGTCGCCCGGTGCCACGCTGCCGCTGCGCGACGTCGCCACCCTGATGATCATCGTCAGCGACAACACGGCCACCAACCTGGTGATCGATCGCATCACGGCCGACGCGGTGAACGACTACCTCGACTCGATTGGCCTCACGGCCACCCGCTCCATGCGCAAGGTGCGCGGCGACGGTACCGCTTTGAAGCCCGCCGAGGGCGGGAGCCGCGCCGGCCAACAGCCCGAGAACCAGCGCTTCGGCATCGGCTCGTCGACGCCGCGCGAAATGGTGAAGCTGCTCGAACTGCTCGAGCAAGGCAAGATCGTGAGCCCGGCCGCATCGAAAGACGTGCTCGATCTGCTCAAGCGCCAGCAGTTCAAGACCGGCATCGGCCGACGCGTGGGAGGCGATGTGCAGGTGGCGAGCAAATCGGGCGCGCTCGATGCGCTGCGCAGCGATGTGGGGATTGCCTATACCGAGGGCGGCCGCATCGCCATGGCCATTACCGTCGACGACATGCCGGCCATCGACTACTCACCCGACAACGCCGGCGAAGAGCTGATCTGGGAGATCTCGAAGATCCTGATGGAAGGGCTCGCCCGGTCGCGATAGGTTCAGCCCGCGAGCGCGCTGGCATTGGCCGCTGCCGCTCGCCGCAGATCATCCGACACGCGGCCATTATCGTTCGCCCGCAGCCAGAACTCACGCGCCGCCAGGCGCGCATCGTCCCACACGTTCAGCGTATCGGCCGTCGTCGGCGGCGGCGCAAAGGTCCGCGCTGGCAGCTGGCCATCCGCCGCCGGCGCGTACAGCATCGACACCTGATCGAACGCCGGCGCCAGGTGCAGGTTGGTTCCAGCCACGAAGAAGTTGATGTTGTATTGATGCCGATCGGTGTTGGCGATCAACGCGCCGAACGCATCAAGCCAGCACAGGCGGCGCGCGTCTTCGCCGCTGAGGCGCCCGGCCGCTCTCAGTACGGCAGCGGCCCGCGCCCAAGGATCGGCGGCATTGTCATGAACGGCCGCGAGGCTCAACACCGCCACGCGTCCGCGCTCGCCAACGCGATCGAAGCGCTCGCTCTCCAGGAAACAGTGCGATGGCGTCTCGACGATGTTCGCATGAGCGGCGGCGACGCCATGTTCGGATACGACGTTTAATGCGAGCGCTTCGAGCACGAGCAGATCGCACCAGCGTCGGGCGACGACATCGCCAGAACCGCCGCGCGCGGCGAATTTCACGAGCCGGTGCCGGCCCTCGACCAGCGCGCCGAATTTCGGCCGTTCGCCACCCGCGCTCGATCCGGGCGGATGTCCCGCAATCGTGGCATCCGCCAGCGCCGGATAGTCAGCGCGAGTCACGCTCGTCACGTCGAGCGCCTGCCAGCGCGCAAACGACTCATCGCCGACGATGAGGTTGCCGGTGAGGTCTTCGCCACGGCGCGACATCGCGATCAGGATGTGATGGTCAGACCAATCAGACAGCCGATCCGGCAAGCGGAGGTCGGCGTGCATCGCGCCGAAGTGCCTGCCGAGAAATCCAGAGGGCCGGGCGTCAGCGAGTTCGATCGG
>CAMBHC010000080.1 GCA_945866285.1 Candidatus Sulfopaludibacter sp. SbA3
GACGTATTTAGCCGCAGTCGCGTCGGCGTGATTGCCACCCGGCGGGCGCCAGGCGCGGCGGCCGGAGTCGCGGAGAACTACGCCTATGGCGCCGATGCCGCGTTCAACTTTCTCACCGACATGTCGGTCACCGGCTATTGGTCGAAGACTGACACGCCCGATCGTGACGGCCGCGATTCCAGTTATCGCGGCGCGTTCAACTGGAATGCCGACCGTACCGGCCTGCAACTGGAGCACCTGTACGTCGGGGACAACTTCAATCCCGAGATCGGGTTCGTCCGCCGTTCGGCGTTCAAGCGGTCGTACGGGCAAGCGCGCTTCAGCCCGCGGCCGACCAGTGTGCGCGGCCTGCGCAAGCTGTTCTACGAAGGCAGCCTGGACTACTACGAGAACACGGGCGGCAAGGTTGAATCGCGCGAAGCCCAGGGCCAGTTCCGCATGGAACTGACGACCAGCGACCAGGTCGGGATCGAGTACACCAACGCGTTCGAGCACCTGGACGCGTCGTTTGTCGTCGCCCCCGGTGTCACCATCCCGCCTGGTGACTACCAGTTCGGGCAGACCAAGGCCACCTGGTTCATGTCGGCCTCGCGCCGCGTGTCGGGGTTTGCCAGTGTGACGGCGGGTCAGTTCTATGGCGGCACCTTGCGTGAGCTGGCGTGGCGCGGCCGCATCGAACTGTCACCCCAGTTGTCGGTTGAGCCCCAGATGTCACTGAACCACGTCGACACGCCCTATGGCGCTGGCGACACCAACGTAATGGGCGCGCGCGCCACCTACACGGTGACGCCTCGCATGTTCGTCAGCGCCTTGATGCAATATCAGTCGTCGGTAAGGGCGGTCACCAAGAACCTGCGCTTCCGCTGGGAATACCAGCCCGGCAGCGAGCTGTTCATCGTCTACAGCGACGCGCGTGATACGGAGAACACCGGCTTTCCGCCGCCGATTCTGAATCGCAGCTTCGTGGTGAAGATCACCAAGCTATTTCGCCTCTGAGCCGGGGAGACCCGAAGGTAGAATACGCCTCGATGGCCACACCCACTGCCCAGGACCGCGCCTTCTTCGGCCACCCGCGTGGCCTGTCGACGTTGTTCTTCACCGAGATGTGGGAGCGCTTCAGCTACTACGGCATGCGCGCGCTGCTGCTGTTGTACATGACGGCGCCGCTCTCGGCCGGCGGGCTGGGGTTCGACGCCGCGCAGGGCGGGGCGGTCTACGGTCTTTACACCTCGATGGTCTACCTGGCCACCATGCCCGGTGGGTGGATCGCTGATCGCCTGATTGGTCCACGTCGCGCCGTGCTCTACGGCGGCATCATCATCGCCGCCGGGCACTTCAGCATGGCGATTCCGTCGCTCGCCACCTTCTACCTCGGCCTCTTTCTGATCGTGATTGGCACGGGCCTGCTCAAGGGCAACGTCAGCGTCATTGTCGGCAAGCTCTACGGCGCCGCGGACATTCGCCGCGATGCCGGGTTCTCGATCTTCTATATGGGCATCAACCTTGGCGCGTTCCTGGCGCCACTGATCTGCGGCTACCTCGGCCAGCAGATCAGTTGGCACCTGGGCTTCGCGGCAGCCGGGTTCGGCATGCTCGTCGGCGTGATCCAGTACGTGGTGGGGAGCAAGAACTTGGGCGATGCCGGCATCGCGCCGGCGCCGGCGCCGACCCCGGAAATCGCCGCGCAGTGGAAGCGCCAGGTGCAAACCTGGCTGGGCGGCAGCGCCGCGGTCGTAGTCCTGGCGGTGCTGGCCGTGTCCGCGGGCCTCGTGAATGTGTCGGCCACGCAGGTGAGCGATGCCGCCGGTGTGTTCCTGCTGCTCGTCGTCGTCGGCTTCTTCGGCTGGCTGATGTTCTCGGGCGGGTGGACGCCCGAGGACAAGAAACGCCTCTACGTGAGTACCGTGCTGTTCTTCGCGGCGTCGCTGTTCTGGTCGGTGTTCGAGCAAGCCGGGTCGACCTTGAACCTGTTTGCCGACCGCAGCACACGCAACGAAGTGTTCGGCATGGCGTACCCCAGCAGCTGGTTCCAGTCGATGAATTCGCTCTTCATCTTCGCGTTCGCGCCCATTCTCGCGTGGTTGTGGGTGAGGCTCGCGTCAACCGGCAAGGAGCCGATCAGCCCGACGAAATTTGCCTTCGGGTTGATCTTCGTCGGCGCCGGGTTCCTCATCCTGATTGTGCCAGCCCGCATGGCGGAGCAGGGCGCCCTGGTCAGCCCGATGTGGCTGACCGCCACCTACTTCCTGCACACGATTGGCGAACTGGTGCTGAGCCCGGTCGGCTTGAGCGCCATGACCACCCTGGCGCCGGCGCGCATTGCCGGTCTGATGATGGGCGTGTGGTTCCTGGCCACGTCGGTCGGCAACTTCATCGGCGGCCGAGTGTCCGGCTTCTACGAGTCGTTTGCGCTGCCGACGCTCTTCGGCACGGTCGCCGCATTCGCCATTGTCGCCGGCTTCATCTTGTTGGTGCTGGTCCCGTCAATGCGGAAGCTGATGCCCGAGGCCAACACGGCGAAATAGGACGGAGCGCCCAGAGAGTAAGATCGAACCGTGCGCGTCGTCCTGCTCAGCACCTACGACCTCGGCCGCCAGCCGTTTGGACTGGCGTCGCCCGCGGCGTGGCTGAGGCGCGCGGGGCACGACGTCACCTGCATCGACCTGTCGCGAGAGAAGCTCTCGGCAGACGTGGTCGCGGCCGCAGATTTCGCTGCGCTCTACCTGCCCATGCACACGGCCACCCGCCTGGCCATGCCAGTGATCAGCAGGCTTCGCGCCCTCAACCCCGCGATCACCATTGCCGCGTACGGGCTCTACGCGCCCCTGAATGACGCCTTGCTGCGCGAGCACGGCGTCTCGGTCGTGCTCGGGCCTGAAGCCGAAGCCGATTTGGTCGCCGCCGCAACGTCAGCATGCACTACGGGCACCCTGGCACCCCTGGCACCCCTGGTCCCCCTGGCCCGCCTGACCTTCATCCAACCCGATCGAACCGGCTTGCCGGGGTTGGATCGCTACGCATCCCTGCAGATGCCGGATGGCTCCCGAAAGCTGGTGGGAGCCACCGATGCGACGCGCGGCTGCAAGCATCGCTGCCGGCACTGTCCAATCGTTCCGGTCTACGACGGTCAGTTCCGAGTCGTCCCCGTGGACGTCGTGCTGGCCGACGTGCGCGCGCAAGTGGACCAGGGCGCGACGCACATCACGTTTGGCGATCCGGATTTCTTCAACGGCCCGACGCATGCCCGCAAGCTGATCGAGGCGCTGCATGCCGAGTTCCCGTCGCTGACCTACGATGCCATCATCAAGGTCGAACACCTGCTGCAGCAGCGCGAGTTGCTGCCGCTGCTGGTTCGCACCGGATGCCTGTTCATCACGAGTGCGGTGGAGGCGGTGGACGATGAGGTGCTGGCGAAGCTCGAGAAGGGGCACACCCGTGCCGATTTCATCGAAGCGGCGGGGTTGTGCAGGGCCGCGGGACTCACGCTGGTCCCGACCTTCGTCGCGTTTACGCCGTGGACGACGATCGAGGGCTATCGCGACTTGCGGGAAGTTGTCGAATCACTCGGCCTCACCTCGCATGTCTCGCCCATTCAGTGGGGCATTCGCTTGCTCGTGACATGGCAATCGCGACTGCTTGAGCTCGAGGACATCAAGAACGTTATTGGTCCGTTCGACGAGAAGACCCTGACGTTCCCGTGGCGTCACCCAGATCCGCGCGTCGACGAACTGCAGCAGCACATGATGGCGCTGGCATCGGCGCCACGACTTCGCACCGAGGTGCCGTACCTCGACGAGCCCTGGTACTGTTGAGCGGAACCCACCGCAGAGCAGGTTGCTTTGCTATGACCCTCCGACTCGACGTCACGCTTGCGGGGCTCGCGTGACGTCTCGATCAGGGCAGGCCCGTGTGCTCTTGCTGGCGACGACCACCGGCTACCAGACGCGCATGTTCGCGGCCGCCGCGGCGGCGCATGGCGTGGAAATCGTTTACGCCACCGATCGTTGTGATCACCTCGACGATCCCTGGCGCGACGGCGCCATCGCCGTTCGCTTTCACGAGGAGTGGCGCTCGGTGGACGTCATCCTCCAGGCGCTCGCGTCGCGCCCCGTCGCGGGCGTACTCGTTGTCGGTGACCGCCCTAGCGTGATGGCGGCGCACGTCGCCCGGCTGCTGAACCTGCCGGGCCACCCACCCCAGGCGGTCGTCATCGCCCGCGACAAGCGGTTGTCGCGCGAGCGACTCAAGGCGGCCGGACTGCCGGTACCCGAGTTCTTCGCCGTGCCGGCGGCCATCGATCCCGAGACCCTCGTGTCGCGCGTGTCGTTCCCGGCGGTCATCAAGCCGACCGTGCTGTCGGCCAGCCGCGGTGTCATTCGCGTGGACGATCAGTTGAGTTTTGTGACGGCGTTTGCCCGGGTGGGGCGCCTGTTGGCGTCAAGTGACGTCCAGGACCTGCACGACCCCGAGTCGAACGTCATCCAGATCGAGTCGTACATCCCCGGCACGGAGTACGCGCTTGAAGGGGTACTCGAGCACGGCGAACTGCAGACGCTGGCGATCTTCGACAAGCCAGATCCACTGGAGGGGCCGTTTTTCGAGGAATCGATCTACGTCACGCCGTCGCGGGCCGACGCCGGAGTTCAACAGCAGATCACGGAAGCGGTCGGGCGTGCGGCGTCAGCGATTGGCCTGCACCATGGACCGGTTCACGCGGAGTGCCGCGTCAACGAGCGCGGCGTCTACATTCTTGAAGTGGCGGCGCGGCCGATTGGCGGACTGTGCGCCGGCGCGCTGCGATTCGTGACGCCGGGTGAGCCGTTGATTGGCCTCGAGCAGTTGTTGCTGCGCCACGCCATGGGGGAGTCGGTGTCGGCGTGGACGCGCGAAGTCGATGCGTCGGCCGTGATGATGGTCCCGATCCCACGCAGCGGCGTGTTCCGCGGCGTGGCGGGCGTGGATGAGGCGAAAGCCGTAGCCGGGATCGACGACGTGGTGATCACGGCCAAGCCCGATCAGCACCTGATCGCGCTGCCCGAAGGCGCCAGCTACCTGGGATTCATCTTCGCGCACGCGCCCACTCCGGCAGGGGCGGAGCAGGCGGTGCGCACGGCGCACGCCTGCCTGCGGGTAACGATCGACCCGTGGCTGGAGATCGTAAGACAGTAATCCGTGTTCACTCTGCGGCTGTGATCACGCTGCGGCCTACTTCGACTGCACCGGCACGAAGTCGGGCGGCAGGGCCGACCCGGCGCCGAAGAAGAAGTCCTCCATGTGCGTGCGGATCACTTCCTGGCCTTCCTTCTGCCAGGGCATCACGCGGTATTCGTTGAGGATCATCTTCTGGCGGTCTTCCCAGAGCTTCCATGCCTGCACCGACACGTTCTCGTACACGCGCTGGCCGATCTCACCAGGCCACGGCGCGGCGTCGAGTCCCGGTAGGTCCTTCTGGAACTTCACGCAGAACACCTTGCGGCCAGACTTGTTGGTGACCTCTTGGTTGGGTGGACCGGTCGGTCCTCCGCACATACTCATCGCTGACGCCTCCACTTCAATCTTACCCCGGGCTCGCTTCGGCGCTATCATCTGCCCTGTGGAGCCTCAGGAACGACACCGGACCTGCTGGTATGGCCGGCGGACGGCTGACCTGCCCGAGGATCTTGGTTCGCACACCATCGTGGACGGCGAACTGGTCTACTGCGCCCACCCGATGTACTGGCCGGTCGTTCGCTACGAGTTCGACCTTCGCAACTGCGAGGACTGCGACGTCTTCAAGGCGAAGCGTGCGGAACGGCCGCCGGGCGCCGAGTCCTAGTTCCGCGGCGCGAAGAAGTCGTCCTGCCTGTAGGTATGGACGCGCCGGTAGCCGTGCTCCTGCAGGAACGCGATGATGTCCCCGCGCTTCGGCTCTTCCTCGTTGTGTTCGATAGCCATGGCGCCGAATCGATACCGGTCGAAGGGAATGCCGCGCAAGGCGTCGAGCTCCGCCCCTTCAATGTCCAGGCTGAGGAAATGAATGAAGGCCGGAGCCTTCGCTCGTTCGAGCACCTCACCCAGTGTCACGGTGGTCATCTCCACCGTCGGCGCCTTTGACGCTTCGTCCTTCCACTTCCCGAGCGTGTCGGCGATGCCGCCCAGGCCTTCATGGGTATGGAACAGCACCTTCTTGCCGGCCTCGTTCGAGACCACCACTTTGTTCATCTGGCAGGTGCGTTTATCCATGGCGGTGGGGAAGGGATCGACGCAGATCCCGGTCCAGCCGCGATCCTCGAGGGCGCGCGTGTTCGACCCGATCTGGCCATGGCCTGAACCCACGTCGAGGAACACGCCGTCGTGCACGTCGGGAAACATGGCCTCGGCCACCCACTTGTCCTGCCCAATCTCTGATGGGTACGGCGGATTGCCCAGCGTCTCCTGGATGGCGATGGCGACGGCGTGGCCAAACGGTAGCTGGCAACAGCGCCGATTCTCTTGCAGGTAGCCCGCAAACGCCTGGCCTCGCGGGCTGAAGTACGCAGCCGCGGCGACCAGCGGCACGGCGAGCGCGAGGACGAGCCCCAGTCTCGATTTGGACATCATCGGATTGTATTGATCCTCGTCAGTGCCTACCCCATCTGCAGCGATTTAATGCAAACGGATGGGCTGGTGACCATTTTGTAACTCGGTGTCATCGTCTAAAGTATTGATAAATATCATC
The DNA here is from genome assembly GCA_945866285.1 of Candidatus Sulfopaludibacter sp. SbA3. Lineage (GTDB taxonomy): Bacteria > Acidobacteriota > Vicinamibacteria > Vicinamibacterales > UBA2999 > 12-FULL-67-14b. The sequence continues at coordinate 6,698 of CAMBHC010000080.1, forward strand.
TTATCCAATGGCCAAGTCGGTTGAGCTGGCACGCGATTCGCTAGCAAGAAAGTAGAAATAAGCCGTCCACGACCAGGAGGTCACCGTGTTTGAGATTCGAAAGGCCCGACGGGGATTCGCCTCGATGTCAGCAGAGAAGCAGCGCGAAATTGCCAGCAAGGGCGGCCGCGCCGCTCACGCCAAGGGCACCGCGCATGAATGGTCACCCGATGAGGCCCGCCGCGCCGGACGCAAGGGTGGCCAGGTCAGCCGAGGCGGACGGGGCAAGCTTCCGTCCGGCGCGTAGTTCGTTGCACCTTCGCAACAACCCATACTCGGGAAGAGAGAAGTGCCGTCGCCAACCTATCCTGGCCGGTACTTCTCACTTCCGGTCTTTCGTTTCCACTGTGTCGCGTTTCTCGACCTGCACGCGCGCGTCGTTGAAGCACGCGCCGCCGCCCAAGTCCGACAACGTATCCGGCGAGAGCGCGTTCGACGTGTAACCGTTGGCCGTGTGGCGCCGCCACACGCCCTTGGGCATGGCGACCGTGCCCGGCCGCAGCAGGTGGGTGAGGTGCGCCTTGATGTGGACTTCGCCTAGCGCGTTCCACATGCGCAACGAATCGCCCTCCTCGATGCCGCGCGCCGCCGCATCGTCAGGATTCATCTCGAGCTTCACTTCCGGCCGGGGCAACTCGCCCAGGGTGGAACTGATCGTGCGGTCGCTGGCGGGCGAGATCAGCGCGAGCGGAAACTCCGTGGTTCCGGGGTCGACCTGGAACCCATACAACCCGAGCGGCGCCTCCTTGTCGAGATGCGGTGGGAACAGGTTCACCTTGTGGTCGCTCGTGTTCGGAAACACGTCGACGAACTGGATGGGCCGGCCGTCGTAGGGTGGCTTCGCCGTCCAGTTATCCCGCAGGTCATTCCCGATCTTCTCCGGCAACTGGCCGAGGATGGCGAGCATCGATTCCAGATCGTCTTCGGGGTCGCCCTCGACCGACAGTTCAAGCCGGCGTGACAGCTCCAGGAACACGTCGCTGTTGGGACGCGATTCGCCGACCGCATCGATCACCGGCTTGCCAAGCTGCAGAGTGATGGGGCCATAGCCCCTGGCAAAGTCGTAGTGCTCCATGAACGTCGTCGCCGGCAGCACCACGTCGGCATACATCGCCGAGTCGGTCATCACCTGGTCAAAGACGACGGTAAACAGGTCCTCGCGCTCGAAGCCGCGGATCACCCGGTGCTGATCGGGCAGGATCGCCACCGGATTGCAGTTGTAAACGAACAGCATGTTGACGGGCGCACTCTCGGGTTCAGTAAGAATGCGGCCGACCTTGTTCATGTTGATGGCGCGCGTCTGCGGCTCGGCGTCGGCCAGCCACGTGCGACCGATATTCCACGAGGCGGAGTTGCTCATGGAGAAGCCGCCGCCACGCACGCCGAACTTTCCGGCGACCGCGGGTAGCGCCAGCACGGCCGCCGCGGCGCTGCCGCCGTTGCGGTTGCGCTCCAGCCCCCAGCCGCACTTCACCAGCGCGGGCGACGCCTTCGCGTAGCGTTCGGCGAGGCTGCGCAGCTGTCCGACGTCGATGCCGCTGACTTCGGCGGCGCGCTCGAACGTCCACGGCTCGGCCTTCCGGCGCAAGTCGGCGGCGCCGGTGGCGTGCTGATCGAGGAACGCCTGATCGGCCAGGCCCTCTTCAAACAGGTAGCGATGAATGGCCAGCGCCACCGGCAGGTCCGTGCCGGGCCGTACGGCCAGGTGCAGGTCGGCTTGGCGTGCCACGGTGGTCGCGCGCGGATCGAGCACCACCACGTAGGCGCCGTTGTCGCGCGCTTCCTTCAGGAACGGCATCAGGTGAATGCCAGACACGCCAGGATTCACGCCCCAAATAATGATCAGCTTCGCTGACGGGTAGTCCTCGTAAACGACCGAGGCCATCTTGCCGTACAGGCCCATGTTGGCGGCGCCGGTCGGCGCGGCGCACACGGTGCGCAAGAGCCGTGACGTGCCAAGGCGCCGGAACAGGATCGCGTCGGCATAGTCCTGGGTCAGGAAGCCATTGGAGCCGCCGTAGCACAGGGGCAGGATGCTCTCGGCGCCGTCGGTGTCACGCGTGTGGCGCATCTTCTCGGCGATCAGGTCCAGGGCATCGTCCCAGCTCACGCGCTTGAACTGGCCCTTGCCCTTGGCACCGCGTCGCACCGCGGGATACAGCAGGCGATCGTCACCGTACACGCGCTCGTGGAAGCCACGCACCTTGGCGCAGATGTAGCCATTCGTGATGTGGTTGTCTTGCGACCCATCGATCTTCGTGATGCGCCCCGAGCGCAGGGTCACGTCCAGCGTGCAGGCATCCGGGCAATCCAGCGGACATGCGGTTTGAACGTGGGACTCAGTGGGAGCGGCAGCAGGCTTCGCCATAGCCAATAGGATATAGGTGATGGCGCGCTGGCCCCAAGTAGTGATCATGCATGGCGGACCGG
>CAMBHC010000081.1 GCA_945866285.1 Candidatus Sulfopaludibacter sp. SbA3
GCGCCACTTGTGGTTCTTCAGCATGGCATCGCGAATGGGCGCCAGCATCCGCTCGCGCGTGAAGTCGATCAGCCGGGCATCCGCATTGGGATTCAGGATCGGCGAATACGTCAGGTGGTTGGCGTGATACGAGCCGTTGGTGGTGTGCAGGTCCACCAGCACGTGCGGATCCCACTTGTTCATCAGGCCCACGAGCGAACGCGCTTCCTGTGAATCCAGCTTCATGTAGTCGCGATTGAGGTCGATCCCCTTGCCGTTCTCGCGCGTGCCGACGCCGGCCACCGGACCATTCTGCGCGGTGCGATTCTGCACGTTGACCTTCTCGTTGCCGTCGGCGTTGTAGTCGGGCGCGATCAGGATGACGAGTTGTTTCGTGAGCGGCTTCAGGTCGCCAGACACGAGCCGGCGCGCCAGCATCAACACGGCTTCCTTGCCCTCAACTTCCCCGGCGTGAATATTGGCCTGCACGAACACCAGCGGCCGTCCCAACTTTCGCGCCGCTTCAGGCGTCGTCACCTTGGGATCGGAGATCACCATCAGCGGCAGGTCGCGCCCCTCTTCGGTCTTGCCGAAGCTCTCGGTGTAGACCAGCGGGCTGGACGACACCAGGCCGGTAATCACCCGTTGGACGTCGGCGTAGGAGCTGGTCTCTTCGTAGTTAGTGATCTCCGCGCGCGTGCGGAGGTCAGGCTGCTGGGCCGAGGCGGTGGTGCTGACGACCATGATGAGTGCGAATGCGATATGGGGGCGCATGATGGCGAATTATGGCCGATCGGAACTGCAACCGGTTCGGTCGGTCGCCGAGGCGGCAACAGGTTGGTCATCAGATGGTCCAAAACGGAACAATTACCATTCGTCTGTCCCAGAGCAGGCCTGCTCGTTTTTGCGCGCATGGCCCACAATTAGGTCAATAATTGGCCAAATTGCCATTAAGAGTGCTGCTGGGCATGTAGAATGCAGAGCGGTACTATGTGGATAAAGAGTCATACGTTGGCGTTTAATGTCGCTGATGGCGGGCTTCGCCTCTTCTCTGCGGGTGCGGCCCGCATGAGCACCACCGTGCCTGGCCGGAGGAAGTCCGATCAGGCAGCGTTCGCCTCGCTGCCTCTTCCCGCTCGTTCCTACGTCGTCGCCGTCGTCATTGCCGGTGCGGCCGGCCTGGTCGGCGCGGCGCTCGACCTGCCGCCGGCGCAGCCAGCGTTGTTCTTCATGCTGTTGACGGTCGCGGTGATCACGTCGACGGCGAAGATCGAGTTGCCGCTGGGCCGCAGCCAGTCGAACCTGTCGCTGTCGCATGCCGTGAATTTCTGGGCGCTGCTCGCGCTCGGGCCGTCGCCGACGGTGATCATCGCCGCGATCAGCGCGTGGGCGCAGTGCACGCTACGCACCAACGGCCGCAATCCACGGCATCAAGTGGTGTTCAGCGTAGCGTCGTTGAGCACGACGGTCTTCGTGGCCGGCCTACCCCTGGAAATGGCGATGGGCGCCGAGCCCGGCAGCGCACTGGCCATGTTGCGTGCCGCGGCGATCGTGGCGCCGGTCTACTTCTTCGTCAACACGGCGTTCGTGGCCGGCGCCATCGCGCTGTCCACGCGGCAGCCCGTCATCCACATCTGGCACCGCAACTTCCTGTGGAGTGCGCCGAGTTACCTGGCCGGGGCCACGCTGGCGGTTGGCGCCACCCTGGCGTGGCAGCGGGGCTTGTTTGTGTGGCTCGCGTTGCTGGCGGCGCCGCTCTATCTCGTTTTCCGCAGCTATCACACCGTGGTCGCGCGCCTGCGCGAGGAGCAGGACGAGACGCGCCGCGCCATGGACGTGCAACTCGCAACCATCGAAGCGCTGGCACTAGCGATCGAGGCCAAGGCCGGCTGCACCCCCGAACACATTCGCTCGATCCAGTTGTATGCGGCCACGCTGGCCGAAGCGGTGGGCCTGTCGGATGCCGACGTGCAGGCGGTGCGGACCGCCGCCCTGCTGCACGACGTCGGCAACATGGCGGTGCCGGAACACATTCTGGCCAAGCCCGATGCGCTCACGCCCGAGGAATTCGAGCGCGTGAAGGTGCACCCGCGCGCGGGCGCTGAGATCCTGCGCCACGTGCCGTTTGGCGCACCGGTCGCGGAGCTGGTGCTCTGTCATCACGAGCGGTGGGATGGCCTGGGCTATCCGGCCGGCTTGAGCGGTGAGGCCATTCCGGTGGGCGCACGCATTCTCGCGATTGCGGATTGCTACAGCACCTTGCAGATCGATCGGCCGTACCGGCCGGCCAGAACCGCTGCCGCGGCACTCGCCGTGCTCCACGAATATGCGGGCACGGCGTTCGACCCCAGGTTGGTGGACCTGCTCACCTCGCGGCTGCACTTGTCGGCGGCGCGGCCCGGTGAGACTGTGACGGAACCCGCGACCACCGATCGTCACAGCGTGCTGCTCGATATCACGGGCACGCATCGCGAAGAGCAGACGCTGTACGAGATCGCGCAGGCACTGGGATCCAGCCTCGGTGTGGAAGACGCGATGATGCTGATTCACGGCAAGGTCAGCCGGCTGGTGCCGTTTGTCACCTGCGCGCTCTTCCTGGGCAACGACGCCGACGGATACACCTGCCGCTACGCGCATGGCCCCGGCACCGAGGCGCTGCTGACGTGGACGGGCAAGCCGTGGCTCGACCTCGCGCAGCAACTGCCCCCGTGTGCCGACGGCCGCGCCAGCCGCGGTGAAGACCTGGCGGCGTTGCTGCTCTGTCCGCTGGTTTTCGACGGCCGACGCATCGGCGGCATGGTGGTCTATCACAACCAGCCGGACAGCTTCACCGATGAACACCGGCGCGTGCTCGGCCGCGTCAGCGAGCAGGCCGCCGCGGTGATCTTCAACTCGACGCGCTACGAGCAGACACAGCACGAGTCGCAGACCGATGCGTTGACGGGCCTGCCCAACCGCCGCTCATTCGATCAGCAGTTCGCGATCGGCCTGGCCGGCGCCGTGAACGGCGAGACCTCCGCGAGCGTGATCGTGCTCGATCTCGATCGCCTCAAGGAGATCAACGACACCTATGGTCACGAAGCGGGCGACCGGGCGCTGCGCGCGGTCGGCGTCGTGCTGCGATCGACGGTTCGCCAGAGCGACTTGTGCGCTCGCTTCGCCGGTGACGAATTCATGGTGGTGTTGTGGGGATGCAGCCGCGACCACGAGATGCGGCGGGTGTCGGACGTGCAGCACGCGGTCAGGGAATTTCCGTTCGAGCCCAGGGCCGGTGTGCGCGTCGACCTGTCGATCAGCGCCGGCTGTGCCCGCTTCCCCGAAGACGGGCGCACGTTCGAGGAACTGCTGGTCGTCGCCGATGAGCGAATGTATCGCGACAAGGCGGGCCGCCGCTCGCGCAACTCGGCGCAGCGCCCCCCGGCGCCCTCGTAGCCGGACTACTCAGGGTGAGACCGAGGAGACGTTGCGGCATCGGGCCACCATAGCGCCATGCTATTCTTTCGGGGCTGGGGGCCGCATTTTGCGGCCCCCAGCGTCCCGGGAGGACACATGCGCGTTAGTCGGTTTCTTACAGCGGCCGGATTGGCCCTGGTGATCGCCGTCACGATGTCGGTGAGCTCGCTCGCTCAGTCGAAGACGGATGCAGACTTCGACAAGCTGATGAAGGCGGTCGGTGCGGCCAACGGCGCCATGCGCGGCGCCGCCAAGGAACAGAATGCCGCGGGCCTCGCGGCCGAAGCGGCCAAGATGGTGTCCCTGTTCAAGGACTCCGAGGCCTTCTGGAAGGCTCGCAACAACGCCGAGGCCGCGGCATGGTCAGCGGCAGCGGCGACCCACGCCGACGGCATTGCCAAGGCGGGCGCTGACATGGGCGCCGCCATGGGCCGCATCAAGGAACTCGGTGGCACCTGCCAGACCTGCCACGCGAAGTACCGCGACAAAGACGCCAACGGCTTCATCATCAAGAAGGGCTAGTTCTTGACGACGGCGGTGGCCGCGATCGTGACACCGCCGTCCGTCATCATCGTGACGGTAATCGACTCGCCCGCCGTCAGCGCGCTCTTCAAGTCCGACAAGCGCAGGAACATCCCGCCCGCCTTCAACTCCAGCCCGCCATACGACGACACGGTTAGTTCCTGGGCCACCTTGTCGCCGGAATAGATCTCGACCTTCCCCGCCGCGTTGCTCGTCGCCGACACCACGTAGATGGCGTACATCGTCGGGTTGTTGATCGTCAGGTACACCGACGCGGTGGTGCCCGACACGACGACCGTCGCATCAGCAGCGGTCGGAGCCGGCTGGGCCAGCGAGAGGAGCATCGAAAGGATGATGGCGATCATTTCGGCAGCGCCTGCGGCATGTCGGCAATCACGTAGATCATCGCGGAGATCGCAGCCGCTGCCTTCGACACTTCGGCCGGCTCAATCCGGTCCACGGTATCGGCCGGCGTGTGATGAATAGTGAAGTACTTCGTCGAGTCGCCCGAGTAGGCCATCATCGGCACCTTGCCCAGCGTGGCGATCGGGCCGATGTCGGCGCCGCCGCCACCGGGACCAATGTTCTGCAAGCCGAGCGGCGTCAGCAGCGTGCCGATGTCCGTGATGATCTTGCGCGCCGCCTCGGAGCCCGTGAAGCCCAGGCTCGCGGGCGCGAACACGCCCGAATCTGACTCGAACGCCATGATGTGGTTCGCCGCTTCGGCCGCATGCTGATCGCGATAGCCGTTGCCGCCCCGCATGCCGTTCTCCTCGTTGGTGAACAACACGACGCGCACGGTGCGCTTCGGGCGGAGGTTGAGCTTCTTCATCAGGCGGGCAGCCTCCCACGTCACCACGCACCCCACGCCATCGTCTGACGCGCCGGTGCCGGTATCCCACGAATCGAAGTGACCGCCAACCAGCACGATCTCGTCGGGCTTCTCGCTGCCGCGGATTTCGCCGACGACGTTGAAGGACTCGACGTCGGCCTCGAAGTGCGCCTCCATCTTGAGGCGCAGACGCACCTTGAGGCCGCGGTTGGCGAGGCGCTGGATGCGCATGGTGTCTTCGGCTGGAATGGCGGCCGTCGGGATCTTCGCGACACCGTCGGCGTAGTTCATGCCACCGGTGTGAGGCGTGCGCAGGCCCGTCGGACCCACGGCGCGCACCAGCGCGGCCACGGCGCCATGCTGCGCGGCCATGGTGGCGCCGCCCGAGCGGTACGCCACGGTCTCGCCGTAGTTGGTATAGGGCACGTTGAACAACACGATTTTGCCCTTGGCCTCGGCCGATCGTTTCGTGAGTTCATCCCGGTTGGCCACCACCATGACCTCGGCCTCGATGCCGTCCGGCGGCGTGGCGACGCTGCCGCCGAGTCCGATCATCGGCACGATGTGATGCGGCGGGTTGGTGATCTCCAGGCTCTCGACGCCACGCACCCATTTCGGCACCATCACGCGTTCGGTGTGGACATTTTCGAGACCGTCTTTCTTCATGGTCTCGGCGGCCCACGCAATGGCGCGATTGAGATTCTCTGAGCCGCTGATGCGCTGGCCGTAGGTGTCGGTCAGTTCGGCGACGCGGTCCCATGCAAATTGATCGGCAGTGGCCGCGGTCATCAGCTTCTCCGCATTGCCGCGGTACGGATCGAGCCACGCGGGGCGGCCCTGCGCGGAGGAGGACACGCTCAACGCCATCACGGCCAGGAGCAGGGCAAAGGTTTGTCGCATGGACTTGATTATAGGAGGTATGGCGATGGTGGTTGTGAAATTGGGTATTGTGCTACGACGCGCTACATGCTGAACATCGACTACGGGCCACTGCAGCACGAGACGGTTGGCGTGCGCGAACTGCGGCAGAACCTGTCGGTCTGCCAGCTGGGCCGGCCGTCCTGGCAGCCAATTCCTCACCCTACCCAGATGAGCGGCCCGACAGGGCCGAAATAGACCGCCATCGGGTGAAATCCGGTGAATTTCAGTGCCGTATCAGTGCTATAACGTTCGGTAATCGAGCCCATCTCTGGGGTCGTCCCCTTTTTTCCCCTGGTTAAGTAGCTCGACAAGGAGTCGTCTATGAATTGGAAGTCTTGGAGTGTGGTGTTGAGTTCGCTGGCGCTGGCTATTGCGCTGGCGGGCTCGGCGGAGGCGCAGCAACAGACCGGTGCAATTACGGGCCGGGCGACGGACGCCAGCGGAGGGGCCTTGCCCGGCGTCACGGTATCAATTGCCAGTCCCAACATGATCGGCGGAGCGCGCACGACGGTCTCGAATGAGCAGGGCGTGTATCGCTTCACGCTGCTGTCGGGTGGCCAGTACAAGGTGTCGTTCGAGTTGCCGGGTTTCGCTACCCTGAACATCGAAGGCGTCAACCTGAATGCCGGCGCGACGGCCACGATCAACGGCAAGCTGGAAGTGGCGACGCTGCAGGAAAGCGTGACGGTCACGAGCCAGTCACCGACCATCGACCTCGAATCGGCGAATGTCGCGGTCAACTGGGATCAGCAGAAGCTTGACGATCTGCCATCCAGCCGCAGCCTCACGGCGCTGGTGTCGATGATTCCGGGTCTCTATGCGACCTCGTTGGACGTGGGCGGGTCGAGCTTCGGCACCGGCTCGGGCCCTGGCGCGCGCACGTTCGGACGCGCCGGCGGCGGCGTGGTCAGCTATGACGGCATGATCTGGGACCAGACCTACGGCGACTTCGGCACGTACGAAGAAGCGCAGATCACGACGGCGGCCAAGGGCGCTGACGCCATGAATCCCGGCGTGACCATGAACCTGGTGGTCAAGTCTGGCGGTAATACGTTCAAGGGTCTTGGCTCGGCCAACTACCAGTCGGGCGATTTCCAGGGTACCAACGTCACCTCCGAGTTGCTGGCCAAGGGCTACGCGCCCGGCGTCAACAAGTTCACCAGCCAGAAGGACTTCTACGGCGAAATCGGCGGCCCGGTGCTGAAGGACCGCCTGTGGTTCTACGCGAGCCACCGCGACGCCGAGTCCGGCCAGCTGATTCCTGGCTTCATCCAGTTGTCGGACAAGCAGCAGGTTGAGTTCTACACGAAGCTGCAGGACCCGACGCTGAAGGTCACCTACCAGGTGACCAAGAGCAACAAGTTCGAGGCCATGGGCCAGGTCGGCCGCAAGTGGCAGCCCTACCGCACGGCCAGCCGCTTTGTGCCGCTCGAATCGACGCAGAACCAGGACTCGTTCTCGCTGGTCGGACCGTCGTTCAAGTGGCTGTCGATCCTGTCGTCGCGCGCCACTTTCGATGCCAGCCTGCAGCGTGGCGGCTACTGGTGGCCGGACGTGCCATGGACGACCGACGTGCGCAAGAGCGACCTGTCAACGACGGCCGTGCGCGGCGCGTTCCTCGAAACCGATCGGATGCCTCGGCGCTGGCAGTACGGCGCAACGTTCACCTACTTCGCCAACGTGTGGGGCAAGAACCATGAACTGAAGACGGGCTATCTCGGCTGGCGTAACCTCATCGAAACCGAGAACATCGGCTACCCGAACCAGCAGCAGTACCGCTACCGCAGCGTCGCCGGCGACGCGGCCTGCAACGAGTCCGCCAACTACGACGGCTGCTTCACGCGGCCCGACTCGGTCCTGGTCTACGACTACCCGAACACCACCGGCTCTGGCGAGTGGTACAACTCGGCGTACTTCAACGACAAGATCACGCTGAGCCGCAAGTTGACGCTGAATGCCGGCATTCGCTTCGACCGCTACTCGAGCTTCCTGCCGGAGCAGGGCAACCCGGGCACCGGCCCGTTTGCCACGGCCAACATCTTCGCGGTGAAGGGCGAAGACAACTTCCCGATCTACCAGACGTTCGTGCCGCGCATTTCCGCCGTCTACGACATCACCGGCGAGGGACGCGTCGCGGTGCGCGCCAGCTACGGCCGCTACGTCGGCGGCAGTTCAGGTGCCTCGGCCAACCCGGGTCCCGGCGCGGCCGACGTCAACCCGAACGCGATCATCACGCGCACCTACTCGAACTGGGATGGCCGCATTCCCTACGTGCCGGTGCCCGCCAATCTGACGTCCACCTCGGGCGGCGGCTTGACGCGTGCGTTCGCGGCTGACCTGAGGGGACCGTTCGTCGAGGAGTACACGACGGGCCTCGATCTTGGCCTGAGCCGTGTGCTGACGATCCAGTTCAACTACGTCCACAAGAAGGACGGCAACGGCAACCAGGCAATCAACCTGGCGCTGCCGTACGACGCGTACACGCAGACCACGACCGGCATCGACCCGGGTCGTGACAACACCACCGGCACCGCCGACGACAAGGTGCTGACCCTCTACTCGGTGCCGCGCACCTACCCGACGTTCGGCCAGAACATCGAACGCCTCGTGAAGTCCACCGGCAACAACAGCTACCACGCGTTCGGCACCACGCTGAACAAGCAGTTGTCGAACAACTACACGTTCCTGGTGTCGTTTGACGCCGACTATCGCGACCTGAAGGACAACACCCCGCGCAACCCGAACGAAGCGCTCTATGGCACCGGCACGGTCACGGGGACCAGCTACGGCGTGCAGAACTTCGCGTTCGCCAAGCCGTCGTGGAACTATGCCGTGCGCGTCAGCGGCAGCTACAACCTGCCCTGGGGCCTGATGTACTCGACGTCGCTGTTGGCCCAGAGCGGTGACTACTACTTCCGCGAAGTGCAGATCCGCGACGGCAACAACGTGCTGGTGCCGATTCGTATCGATCCGCAGGCGGGCCGCTACGGGTGGACGAAGATTTGGGACAACCGCGTCTCGAAGCGATTCAAGACCTGGGGCAACCAGTCGCTCGAAGGCACGTTCGACTTGTTCAACACGTTGAACATCAACACCATCACGGCGCAGACCAATCGCGTGGGCTCGACCTACCTGCAGCCGACGGAAATCATCGCCGCGCGCGTCTTCAAGCTCGGCGTGAAATACCGCTTCTAAGGAAGAGCTCAGGAGAACGGCGAGATCAGGAGCGAGGCGCATCTGGCGCGCTAGTCTAGAAGCCGAGCGTGTAGACCACCTTGAAGCTGCGACCGGCTTCGAGCAGTACGTCCTTCAGGTAGTTCAGGTGATTGCGGTACGACTCGTTCGCGGCATTGTCGAGACGGGCGGTGATGGTGTTCAGCACGCCGCCCCGGTCGAATGAGTACGACGCGAAGAACCGGGCCGTGGTGTAACCCTCGGTCGGCGTCT
>CAMBHC010000082.1 GCA_945866285.1 Candidatus Sulfopaludibacter sp. SbA3
GATCATTGCCGCCACGACGAGATCGTAGCGCTTGCCCGAGTTGCGCGCGTCGATCACCAGGTAGCCGAGACCGGAGTTCGACGCAATCATCTCGGCCGCCACCACCACCAGCCAGGCGATGCCGAGCGCGATGCGCAGGCCCACGAGCATCTGCGGCAGGGCCGCCGGCAGTACGACCCGTGAGAGCAACTGCACCGGCGAGAGGCCGAAATTGCGGCCGGCCTGCCGGTACATCGCGGGGACATTGCGGACGCCGTCCATGGCCGAGACCACGATCGGGAAGAACGAAGCCAGGAAGATCAGGAACCCCGCCGCCAGGTCGCCCACGCCGAAGAGGATGATGGCCACGGGAATCCAGGCCAGCGGGCTGATGGGGCGCAGCATCTGGATGGTGGGATTCACGACCTGCGCAGCGGCCGGGTACCACCCGAGCAGCAGCCCGCAGGGGATGCCGAGCGCCATGGCCACGAGGTAGCCGATGCCGACCCGCCGCAGCGAATCGCCGACGTACTTCAGGAGCACGCCGCTATTGGCCAGCTGCACGGCGCCGCGCAGCACGGCGAGAGGCGAGGGGAAGACGGTGGTCTTGGTCCACGCCACGGCATAGTGCCAGACGACGACCAGCAGCACGGCCGTGACGAGCGGCCACACGTACGGTTCCCACTTGCGAGTGTAGGAGAGGCTGCTCATACCTTGTGGGCGAGGCCGATGGCGTCGAGGATGCCGTCGCGTAGTTCGAGGTAGCGGGGCGAGCTGATGTCGCGCGGGTGCGGCATGTCGATGTCGACGATCGTCTGGATCTTCGCGGGCCGCGCGCTCAAGACGATCACCCGGTCTGACAGCTGGACGGCCTCGTCGATGTCGTGGGTCACGAAGATGATGGTCTTGCGCTCGGCCTCCCAGATGCGCAGCAGCTCGCTGCGCATGACGAGGCGGGTGATCGAGTCGAGGGCGCCGAACGGCTCGTCCAGGTAGAGCATGTCGGGGTCCACGGCGAGTGCGCGCGCCACTTCGACGCGCTGCTTCATGCCGCCGGAGAGCTCGCGAGGATAGGCCTTCTCGAAGCCCTTGAGGCCCACCATCTCCACGTAGTGCGCGATCCGCGTCTCGCGCTCGGCCTGCGGGAGGTCGAACAGGCCGAACCCGATGTTGCCTTCCACCGTCAGCCACGGGAACACGCCGCGCTCCTGGAACACGAAGACGCGCCGGCGATCGGGACCCCGCACGGCCTGGCCGTCGATCAGCACGCGGCCGCTCGTGGGCGTGAGAAAGCCGGCGATGACGTTGAGCATCGTCGACTTGCCGCAACCCGAGGGGCCCAGCAGGCACACGAACTCGCCCTTGCCCACCTCGAGGCTGACGTTGTCGAGCACGTTGACGGCCTGGTCGCCGCGCCCGAAGATCATGCTGACGCCCTCGGCGCGCAGCATGGGCTCGCGGGTGGCGGAGGTGGCCGGTGCCGATGGGTGTGCTGCCGCGCTAGTCATCCGAGTATCCCCAGCTGATGGAAGGAATGCGTTCGAGCGATCGGACGCCGATGTCGAGCAGCAGCCCGATCACCCCGATCATAACCATGCCGGCCACCACCAGGTCGTAGCGGTTGCCGGCGTTGCGGGCGTCCACGATGAGGAAGCCCAGTCCGGAATTGACGGCCATCATCTCCGCCGCCACGACCACGAGCCACGCGATGCCCAGCGTGATCCGGAGGCCGATGATGAGCTGCGGCATCACCGCCGGGTAGAGCACGCGGAACACCACCTGCGAAGGACGGAGGCCGAAGTTGCGGCCGGCGTTGAGATAGACGTCGGGGATGCTCGCCACCGCGTTCATGGCCGTCACCGACAGCGGCAGGAACGACGCCAGGAAAATCAGGAAGATCGCGGCGACGTCGCCGACACCGAACCACAGGATGGCAATCGGGATCCACGCGAGCGGCGAGATCGGCCGCAGGATCTGGATGAACGGGTTGAACGCCAGCTCCATGCGGCGGTACCACCCGAACGCGAGGCCAAGCGGAATCGCCAGCAGCGCTGCGAGGAGGAAGCCCCACGTCACGCGGAAGAGCGACGCGACCACGTAGCGCAGCAGCAGGCCGCTCACGGCCAGTTCCCACAATCCGCCGGCGACGGCCAGCGGACCGGGCAGCAGGGGGTTGGCCTGGAGACGCACCGCGACGTGCCAGAGCACCAGCAGCGCCAGCATGAACAGGGCAGGACCGACTTTGGTTCTCACGCTGAGATCAGTATACGCCGCGTCAGGCGACGACCACACGACGTCCGTTGCACTGCCAGTGAACGGGCGATGCGCGGTGGAATGGTACACTGACCCTTTGTGAAGAACCTCATCATCGCCATTGACGGGCCGTCGGGCGCGGGCAAGGGAACCTTGGCTCGCACGCTGGCCGCGCGGCTCAAGTACCGGCATGTCGATACGGGGGCCATGTATCGCTCGGTGGCCTGGAAGGCCGCCAACGACGGACTGCCGCTCGACGATGAAGCCGCGATCACCGCGTTGGCCGAGCGCGCCGTGCTGGAGCAGGCCGACGGCGTGATCACCATTGATGGCCAGGATGTGACCCGGGCCATTCGCACGCCGGAGGCCGACAAGGCGGCGGCGGCGGTGGCCCGCCTGCCGCGGGTGCGCGAGGTGCTGGTCGCCCGTCAGCGCGCCCTCGGCGCGAACGGCGCGGTGGTCATGGAAGGCCGCGATATCGGCACGGTGGTGTTCCCGAACGCCGACATGAAGATCTACCTGGACGCATCAGCGGCAGAACGTGCGCGGCGCCGGGCCTCTGACACCGCGCACACCGGCGGCCAGGGCACCTTGGCGACCGTGCAGAGCGAGCTGGTGGCGCGCGACAAGACCGACTCGACCCGCGCGGTCGCGCCGCTCACACTCGCGACAGACGCGGTCTACATCGACACCACCGAGATGCCGATCGAGGTCGTCGTTCATCACGTCCTGATGTTGCTGAGCGATAAGCTGCTGGACTGAACATGCTGGGCACCAGAAGTCGGAAGTCGGGAGTCGAATGACGGCAGAGGAATTTCGCACCGCGGGCCACGCGATGATCGACTGGATCGCCGATTATCGGTCAAGCCTCGAGTCGCGCAAGGTCATCGCGCAGTCAGCGCCCGGCGCCATCAAGGCGATGCTGCCGCCGGCGGCGCCGAAGCAGGGCGAGGCGTTCGCCGACATTGCCGCCGACATCGACCGCGTCGTGATGCCGGGCATCACGCATTGGCAGCATCCGCGATTCTTCGGCTATTTCCCGTCGAACGGCACCTTCGCCAGCGTGCTGGGCGACTTGCTGAGTTCGGGACTGGGTGTGATCGGGCTTGCCTGGCAATCCAGCCCGGCGTTGACCGAAATCGAGGACGTCACGGTCGACTGGATGCGCCAGATGCTGGGCCTGTCAGCGGCGTGGAGTGGCGTGCTGAATGACACCGCGTCCACGAGCACGCTGGTCGCGTTGCTGTGCGCGCGCGAGCGGACCACGAATTACAGCTCGAGTCGCGGCGGCCTGCAGGCGGAAGCCAGGCCGTTGATTGTCTACACCTCGGCACAGAGCCACAGCTCGGTGGTGAAGGCGGCGTTGCTCGCCGGCTTCGGACGTGAGCACGTGCGCATGGTGCCGCACGACACCGCCTACGCCATGCGGCCCTATGCGCTCGATGCGCTGATCCAGGCAGACCTCGCCGCGGGGAATCAACCCTGCGCGGTGGTCCTGACGACGGGGACGACGACGTCCACGGCGCTCGACCCGATCGCCGCGATCGCGCCGATTGCGACGAAGCACGGTCTCTGGCTTCATGTCGATGCCGCCATGGCCGGCTCGGCGATGATCCTGCCTGAATGTCGCTTCATGTGGGATGGCATCGAACAGGCCGACTCGTTGATCGTCAACGCCCACAAGTGGCTCGGTGCGGTGTTCGACTGCACGCTCTACTTCGTGCGCGATCCGGAACACCTGGTGCGCGTGATGTCCACGAACCCGAGCTATCTGCAGACCGCGGCTGATGGCAAGGTGAAGAACTACCGCGACTGGGGGCTGCCACTTGGCCGCCGCTTCCGCGCATTGAAGCTGTGGTTCTTGATCCGCGAGCAAGGTGTCGGCGGACTACAGGAGCGCTTGCGCCGCGACATCGCGAACGCCGAGTGGCTCGAGGGGCAAATCAAGGCGACGCCCGGCTGGAAAGTCCTGGCGCCCGTGCCGCTGCAGACGCTGTCTGTCCGCCACGAGCCCGGGTGGCTCAGCGACGAAGCGCTCGACCTGCACACGCAGGCCTGGGTCGCGCGCGTCAATCAATCAGGTGCGGCCTACCTGACGCCGGCCATCCTCGATGGCCGCTGGATGGTGCGCGTCTCGATCGGCGCCGAACAAACCGAGCGTGTCCACGTCGAGCAGTTGTGGGCGCTAATGCAGCAGGCGGTGACGTTCGGAGAGCGGGGGCTTTAGCCCCCGCTGGAATGGCGATGGCTAAAGCCATCGCCCTCCGGACGCAGCGACGGTCGGAGAGCCGGGGCTTCAGCCCCGGCTGCAAGGAGCATATGAAGACTTTCAACATCATCAACCCAGCGACCGGCGCCGTGGTCGGCGCCGCGGCAGACGCCGGTGCCGGCGACGCGCGCGCAGCGATCGAACGAGCCGTTGCCGCATTCCCACTGTGGAAGGCGAAGACGGCGTTCGAACGCGGCGATATCCTGCGCCGCTGGCGCGACCTCATCCTCAAGAACGAAGAGGCGATCGCGCGCCTGATGTCCAACGAGATGGGCAAGCCAATCACCGAGTCGCGCGGCGAAGTGAAATACGCCGCGGGCTTTGTGGATTGGTATGCCGAAGAAGGCAAGCGCGCCTACGGCGACATCATCCCGAGCCACGCCGGTGCCAAGCGGTTATTGGCCACGCGCCAACCCGTTGGGGCGGTCTACGCGGTGACGCCGTGGAACTTCCCGGCCGCCATGGTCACGCGAAAGGTCGCGCCGGCGCTCGCCGCCGGGTGCACCGTCGTGCTGAAGCCGGCGGAGCAGTCGCCGCTCACCGCCGTTCTGCTCGCCGCGTTGTGGATCGAAGCCGGCGGCCCGGCGGACGTGTTCCAGGTGTTGACCACCGCCGATCCCGCGGCGGTGTCAGAACCCTTCTTCGCCGACGCCCGCGTGCGTAAACTGACCTTCACGGGCAGCACCGAAGTGGGGAAGCTGCTCTATGCGCAGGCCGCGCGAACCGTGAAGCGGGTGTCGCTCGAACTGGGAGGACACGCGCCTTTCCTGGTGTTCGAGGACGCCGACATCGCTGCCGCTGTCACGCAGGTGATGGCCACCAAGTTCCGTAACGCCGGCCAGACGTGTGTGTGCGCAAACCGCATCTACGTTCATGCATCGATTCGTGAGGCGTTCGTCACGAAAATGTCCGATGCCGTGCGCGCATTGCGCGTCGGCGACCCATTGAGCGACACCACCCAGGTCGGTCCGTTGGTTGATCGCGCCGGTCTCGACAAGGTCGCGTCGCACGTCAGTGATGCCGTGGCCAAAGGCGCGCGCGCAGTGGTTGGTGGCCAGGCAGGGCCGGGCTTGTTCTTTGAGCCGACGCTGCTGGTGGATGTGGTCGCCGGCATGCGCATCCTCGAGGAGGAGACGTTCGGGCCGGTCGCGCCGATTATCAGCTTCACGTCGGAAGCGGACGTCGTGGCCGCCGCAAACAACACGCCGTATGGACTGGCCGCGTACCTCTGGACGCGCGATCTTGGCCGCGCGTTTCGCGTGTCTGAGGCGTTGGACTACGGGATTATCGGGGTCAATGACGGGTTGCCGGCGACGCCCCACGCGCCGTTTGGCGGCGTGAAGGCGTCGGGTATCGGTCGTGAAGGCGGGCGCTGGGGGCTAGAGGAGTATCTCGACGTGAAGTACGTGTCGATCGCCTTGCCGTAACGGTGTCAGACACCGTTAGTCCTTGTCTTCGAAGTCGTCTTTCGAATTCGGGTCGAGTTCCCACCGGTGCGTGTCGCGCTCGCTGATCTCCGCGCCGCCCTGCAGTTCCTCATCGTCCGCATATTCGACGCCGAGCGCGCGGCCAATTTCGTCGACCACGTCCTGGTCGGGCGTGGGGTTGTCGCCGCCGGGCGATTCGTCGCCATGCGAGTCGGCCGTCTGCCAATCAGCGTCGACGTCGCCGCCGGTCAGCCGGGGGCTGGTACTGTTGTTCTTCTTGAGGGTGTCGCGCATTTCCTCGCCGCCGGAGTGCGCGGCTGAGGCGAGCCGCGCCATCCCCAGGCTCGACGGAATGCCGTGGATGTCGGCCACGGTCTTGCGCGGCCGGTCGAGGTTGGGCTTCTTGGACACCACTGGGGCCGGCGCTGCCGCCTTTTTTGGCGCGGCCTTCTTTACGGGCGCGGCCTTCTTGGCCGGGGCCTTCCGGGCAGCAGGCTTAGCCTTCTTGACTGGCTTCTTGGCCTTGCGGACCACGGCCTTGGAGGCCTTCTTGGCCGTCTTCTTGGCCGTCTTCACCGGCTTTTTAACCACTCGTTTGGCCTTCTTGACGGCTTTTCGGGCGGCCGCTTTGGGCGCGGCCTTCTTCGTGGCTTTCTTGACGGCCTTCTTGTTGGCGGGCCGAGCGGGCTTCTTGCGGGCCATGGCAAAATCCTCCGGGGATTCTTGACAGTTTGCGGCTAAGTAGCGTAACCTCTATCGGTTACGCCGGGTGCCAGTTTCCAGTTCACTTCACAAGTTCCGCTGTGATCACGACGCTGGCGACCTGACAGTAGCAAATCTGAGAGTAAAGGACACGCACCGATAATGGCAATTTCGCAGGACGAACAAAACCCCGCTACCGAACCAGGCGCGACCCCCGCGGCCCGGGTTCCGGGGAAGCAGGCGCTCAAGACCACGTCACCCTGGGGGCACGACGATGACACCGACCCACAGGAGTATGCCCGCCTGTTGGACCTTTACGATAACAGCTTCCGCAACCTCGCGGAAGGTGAAGTCGTCAAGGGGACCGTTCTCAAGGTCACCGCAAACGAAGTCGTAATCGACGTCGGCTACAAGTCGGAAGGCGTCATCGCCGTCGAAGAGTTCCTCGACGAAACCGGCCAGGTCATTGTTCGCGAGGGCGACGTCGTTGACGTGCTGCTCGAGCGCACCGAAGACCGTGAAGGCCACATCGTCCTCTCGCGCGAAAAAGCCGAGAAGATGAAGATTTGGGACGAAGTTGAACGCGCCTTCCAGGAACGGAAGGTCGTCATCGGCCGCGTCGTCGAGCGGATCAAGGGTGGTCTCGCGGTGGACATCGGCGTCCGCGCGTTCCTGCCCGGCAGCCAGATCGACGTTCGCCCGGTGCGCAACCTGGACGCCCTCAAGGGCCAGGAACTGCGCATGCGCGTCATCAAGGTCAACAAGAAGCGCGGCAATATCGTGCTCTCCCGCAAGGTCCTCCTCGAAGAGGAGAACGCCGAGAAGAAGAAGTCGACGCTCGAGACGCTCGCCGAGGGCAAGGTCCTCCGTGGCGTGGTCAAGAACATCACCGACTACGGTGCGTTCATCGACCTCGGCGGCATCGACGGCCTGCTGCACATCACCGACATGTCGTGGGGCCGCGTCGGTCACCCGTCGGAGCTGTTCAAGGTCAACGACGAGATCGACGTGGTGGTGCTCAAGTACGACCAGGCCACCGAGCGCGTCTCGCTCGGCCACAAGCAGCTGATGGCTGACCCGTGGACCACGGTGATGGATCGCTTCCCGGCTGGCGCCCGCATGGCCGGCAAGGTGGTGAGCCTGACCGACTACGGCGCGTTCATCGAGCTGGAGCCGGGCGTTGAAGGCCTGATCCACGTGAGCGAAATGTCGTGGAGCAAGCGCGTGAAGCACCCGTCGAAGATCCTCAACGTGGGGGATTCGGTTGACGCCATGGTGCTCGGCGTGGATCCCGCGGCGCGCCGCATCTCGCTCGGCCTGAAGCAGGTCGAGAGCAACCCGTGGCACGAGCTGGCCGAGAAGTACCCGGTTGGCACGAAGATCAAGGGCAAGGTCCGTAACCTGACCGAGTTCGGTGCGTTCGTGGAAGTCGAAGAAGACATCGACGGCCTGATCCACATCTCGGACATGTCGTGGAGCAAGCGCGTCAAGCACCCGAGCGAAGTGCTCAAGAAGGGTGATGTCGTCGAGGCGATGGTGCTCAGCATCGACGCCGAGAACCAGCGCCTGTCGCTCGGCCTCAAGCAGCTCGCCACCGACATCTGGGAAGACTTCTTCTCCCGGCACCAGGTGGGCAGCACCATTGAAGGCAAGGTGGTCCGCATGACCAACTTCGGCGCGTTCGTCGAACTCGACGAAGGCATCGAAGGCCTGATTCACGTGAGTGAGTTCGACGATTCGCAGGGCGGCGAGAAGATCGATCTGGAAGTCGAGAAGAGCTACCAGATGAAGATCATCAAGCTCAGCCCGGCGGAGCGGAAAATCGGCCTCAGCATTCGTGCACTGACCAACGCCAACTACCGAGCCGACTACGAGTCGTTCTCGGAGGCGCAGGGCCAGGGCGGCGCGACGCTGGGCGATCACCTCAAGCACAAATAGCATGACGAAGGCGGAACTGGTCGAAGAAGTATCGCGTGTCTCAGACCTCACGAAGAAGCACTCGGAGGTCATCGTCGACACCGTGTTTGAGAGCATCATCGATGCACTTAAACGCGGTGACAAGATCGAGCTGCGCGGATTCGGCAGTTTCCGCCTTCGCAAGCGCGAGCCCCGCAAGGGCCGCAATCCGAAGACCGGCGACAAGGTGGACGTGCCGCCCAAGCGCGTCCCGTATTTCAAGCCGGGCAAGGAATTGAAAGACCTGATCAACCGCGAGACGGGGGAGCCGGTCGACGGCACCCCGGCCCCGCCCGCCGACAGCGCGCCTTTGTGATGGGGTCAGGTCAAGAAAGTCACACTCTGCGGTTCGAGAGCATCGAGAGTGTGATTTTCTTGACCTGACCCCATCACAAAGGCGCGCCGTCGGCGGGCGGGGCCGGGGAGCCGTCGACCGGCTCCCCCGTCTCACGGTTGATCAGGTCTTTCAATTCCTTGCCCGGCTTGAAATACGGGACGCGCTTGGGCGGCACGTCCACCTTGTCGCCGGTCTTCGGATTGCGGCCCTTGCGGGGCTCGC
>CAMBHC010000083.1 GCA_945866285.1 Candidatus Sulfopaludibacter sp. SbA3
CCAATGCCGGTATGGCTCGACGTGGAACGCCGCGTCGCGCAGATGCCTTCCACCCATCCCGCGCGGCAGAAATTCCTGGACCGCGTGAATTTTTACGGTCAGGTCGCGGAACTCGACCCCCAAGGCCGCGTCCTGATTCAGCCCCGGCTGCGTGACAGCGCCTTGATGACCGGCGAAGTCGACGTGCTGGGGCAGCAGAATTTTCTCGAGGTCTGGAACCACGAACGCTTCGTCGCGCGACTGCTCACCGAGCCGTTCACCGATGACGATGCGCGTGCCTTGTCTGGCTTCGGGATCTAGTGGACGGCGCAACACACGTCCCGGTTCTGCTCGACGAAGTGCGGTCGCTGCTCCAACCCGAGCGCGGCGGCATCTTTGTCGACTGCACGCTTGGTCTCGGCGGGCACTCGCGGATGCTGCTCGACAGCGGTGCGACGCGGGTGATTGGGATCGATCGTGACACCGACGCGATCGCGATCGCGAAGGAGAACCTGGCGGCGTTCGCCGACCGCGTCACGTTCGTGCACGCCGACTACCGCGAGGTGGCCGAGGTGCTTGACGCGCACGGCGTGACCGAGGTGGCGGGCCTGCTGGCCGACTTCGGGGTGTCGTCGATGCAATTGGATGCGGACGGCCGCGGGTTCAGTTTCCGGCGCGACGAGCCGCTCGACATGCGGATGGACCGCAGCCAGGGCGAGACCGCCGCCGACCTGATCGATCGGGTCGACGAAACGGAACTGGCCGACGTGATCTATCGCTTCGGCGAAGAGCGCCGGTCGCGGCAGGTGGCCCGCGCCATCGTCATGGCGCGGGGACAGTCGCCCATTACGACGACGGGGCGGCTGGCGGAGATTGTGCGGCGCGGGGTCGCCGCCCGCGGCTGGCAGCGGATCGATCCGGCGACGCGCACGTTTCAGGCGCTGCGCATCTGGGTCAACCGCGAGCTGGATGACCTCGATTCGTTTATCGGACGAGCTGCCTCACGGCTGCAGGTCGAGGGGCGGCTCGCGCTGATTTCGTTTCACTCACTCGAGGACCGGGTGGTGAAACACACGTTGCGGGATCTGGCGCGCGGCGACGACGCCGTCATCAAGGTGCTGACCAAGCACCCGGTGATTGCGGGCGACGCCGAGGCGGCCGTCAACCCACGGGCACGCAGCGCGAAGCTGCGCGCCGCGGTGCGAGTCAAGTAACGGGAGGGGCGATGGACAAGGCAGGGACCTTCGAATACGAAATCCGGAAGGACTTCCGCAACAACCCGATCGTGCGCGAGGTCGACGAACGCCGCCTGCGAGATTTGTGGACGTCGCTCGGCATCGGGGTCGCGCTGGTCACCGTGCTGCTGTTCTCGGCCTGGCAGCACTTCGAACTACTGCGCCACGGCTACAAGCTCGAGCAGATGCAGCGCGACCGCGCGGCGGAGAACGACATCAACCGTCACCTGCGGCTCGAAATGGAAACGCTGGGCGCGCCGCAGCGCATCGAGAAGCTCGCCATCGAACGTCTCGGCATGGTCAGCCCCGGCGATGCCGAAGCCGTGGTCCTGGAGCGCGTGGCGCCGACCGAGGCGCCCGCTCGCTCTGTCATCGCCAGCCGGTAGGAAGCAGCGAACGTGGCGGCACAGCCTGATCTCAACTGGCGCCCGGTGCTCCGGCGCCGCCTGATGGTGGCGGTGGGAGTGCTCGCCTGTTGGGTGCTCGCGATCGAGGTGCGGCTGGTCGTGTTGCAGGTGTGGCAGCACGACGAGCTGACGTTGCGTGCCGAACGGCAACAGTCTGAAACCCAGAAGACCCCGGGCAAGCGCGGCGAGATCGTCGACCGCCATGGCCGGCTGCTGGCCTACAGCGTCGATGCCGACACGATCTATGCCGTCCCAACCGACATTGCTGATCCGATCAAGGCCGCGGCCGCGTTGTGCGGCGCCTTTGATGAGTGCGACAAGAAGGACCGCGACCAACTCGTTGAGCGACTGACCCGCAAGCGCCGCAACGGCTCGCCAACCTCGTTCCAATATGTCAGGCGCCGCGCCACGCCAATCGAGGCCAAGCGCATTGCCGCCCTCGAGATGAAGGGCATCGGCTTCATGAAAGAGAGCAAGCGGTTCTACCCGAACCGTGAGCTGGCCGCCCATCTGCTCGGCTACGTCGGCACCGACAACGCCGGCCTGCACGGTCTCGAGGCCACCTACGACAAGTCCGTGCGTGGCCGCGAGGGCACCATGCTGGTGCAGACCGACGCGCGTGGCCACGCGTTCAGCCGGCTCGACCGCCCGCCCACGACGGGGGGCTCGCTCGAGCTCACCATCGACGAACAGCTCCAGTTCATTGTCGAGCGCGAGTTGAAGGCCGGCGTCGAAGCCGCGCGCGCCGACGGGGGCACCGCGGTCGCGATGGACCCGCATACCGGCGAGATCCTCGCGATGGCGAGTTGGCCCACGTTCAACCCGAACCAGTACGCCGGCACCAGCGTCAGCGCACTGCGCAACCGCGCCGTCCAGGACTTGTACGAGCCTGGCTCGACCTTCAAGATCGTCACCGCCTCGGCGGCGCTGCAGGAAGGCGTGATCAAGCCAGACGACCTGGTCGATACGCAGGGCGGCGTGATCAAATTTCCCGGCCGCAAGCCGATTACGGACATGGGTCACAACTACGGGACCCTGACGTTTGCGAACGTGATCGTGAAGTCGAGCAACGTCGGTGCGATCAAGGTGGGCCTGATGGTCGGGCCTGAGCGCATGGGCCTCTACATCCGCCGCTTCGGCTTCGGCAAGCCGTCGTCACCCGATTTCCCGAGTGAGAGTCCAGGCATTGTCTGGAACCCGTCGAAGCTCAACGACAGTGCCCTGGCGTCGGTGTCGATGGGTTACCAGGTTGGCGTGACGCCGCTGCAGATGGCTGCGGCCGCCAGCGTGATCGCCAATGGCGGGACGTTGTACGAACCGCACGTGGTCCGCGCCACCGTCAAGGGCGGGGTGCGCACGCCGGTGCCGGCCAAGGCGGTGCGCCGCGCCATCCTGCCCGAGACGGCCGCAACGCTGACCACGATCATGGAGTCGGTCGTGACCGAGGGCACCGCGAAAGGCGCGCGCCTCGTCAACTACACGGTCGCCGGCAAGACCGGAACGGCCGACAAGCTGGTGAACGGCCGCTACTCACCGTCGCAGCAGAACGTGTCGTTTATCGGCTTCGTGCCGTCACGCAACCCGCTGATGACCGTGATCGTCATGATTGATTCGCCGCGGATTGGCGGCGACACCGGCGGCGCGATTGCGGCACCGATCTTCAAGCACATCGCCGACGCGAGCCTGCGGATGCTGGGCGTCACGCCGACGATCAACCCGCAGCCGCCGGTGCTGGTGGCCCGTCGCAGCGACAGCCCGGTCACGACCGCGGCCGCGCCGATCGCGCCGGCGGTCGTGACGATGCCCTCAGGTATGTCTGATGGCGGCGGCCTGCCCGACTTGCGCGGCCTGAGCGCGCGGGAGGCCCTTCGCGAACTCGCCCGCCTCGGCCTGACGGCCCGCATGGAAGGCGCCGGCGTGGTCGTGGATCAGAACCCCGCGCCCGGCTCGCTGATCGAGCCTGGCGCCGGCTGCACGCTGGTGCTGAGCCGTCGTCCGCCGCCTCGTCCGACCGGAGTCCTTGGAGGGCCACGGTGAACCTCGGCGACGCGTGGAACACCTTGCGGGAGCTGGTGGTTGAACCACCTCCGGCTGGGATGGCGTTGGACCGGCCGCTGACGGCGGTCGCGTACGACTCGCGCCGCGTGGTGCCGAACGCGATCTTCGTGGCGATCAAGGGGCTCAAGGCCGATGGCACCGCCTTCGCCGACCAGGCGCTCGCCCGAGGTGCGCAAGCGGTGATTTCGGAAGTGCCCGCACCGGCCGCCGTGACCGTGCCCTGGCTGGTCGTGCGGGATGCGCGACTCGCCCTGGCGCTGTTAGCCGATCGCTTCTTCGATCATCCCAGCCGGCGCTTGCCGGTGATCGGCGTCACCGGCACCAACGGTAAGACGACGACGGCGTACCTGTTGACCGCGATGCTGGACGAGGCTGGTTTGCGGGCCGGCATGCTCGGCACGGTCGCCTACCGCATTGGCGGCGAGGATCGCGAGGCCTCGCGCACCACGCCCGAAGCCCCTGATGTGCAGCACTTGCTGAGCGACATGCTGCGCATGGGCAACAAGTCCGCGGTCATGGAAGTATCGTCGCACGCGCTGTCGCTGAAGCGCGTCGACGGCATGCACTTCGCCGCCGCTGTGTTCAGTAATCTCACGCGCGACCACCTCGATTTTCACGAAGACATGGAGGCGTACTTCGCCGCCAAGCGCCGCCTGTTCGAGATGCTGCCGCGTGAAGCGCCCGCGGTGATCAATCTTGACGATCCAAGGGGCGCGTCGCTGGTCGAGATTAGCGGCCGGCCGGTGACCTACGCCATCACTGCTCCGGCTGATGTGCGGCCAGGGCCGGTGGCCATGGCGCTGACCGGCCTGCGATTCGAGGTGACGACCCCCAGGGGCGTCGTGCAGATTCAATCGAAGCTCGTCGGTCGTCCGAACGTCTACAACATCCTCGCCGCCACCGCGACGGCCATCTCGCTGGACGTACCAATCGACGCGATCGAGCGCGGCGTGGCCGGCCTGTCCGGGGTGCCGGGTCGCTTCGAAGTGGTCTCGGGACCGGCTGACGACGTCACCGCCGTCGTGGACTACGCGCACACCGACGATGCACTGCGGAACCTGCTCGAGACGGCGCGGCCGTTGAGCGCGCGCCGGCTGGTCACCGTGTTCGGTTGCGGTGGCGGTCGCGATCGCTCGAAGCGGCCACTGATGGGTATGGTCGCCGCCCGGTTGAGCGACGTGGTCGTGATCACGTCAGACAACCCCCGTAGCGAAGACCCGACGCGAATCATCGACGAGATCGCTCTCGGCATTCCTGCCGGCAGTCAGTTGCGAACCCCGATCGTGGTGTCCACGGCGGACCGCGCTGAGGCGATCACGCGCGCCATCGCCATGGCCGAGGCCGGCGACGTCGTGCTGATCGCGGGCAAGGGACACGAGAAATACCAGCAGATTGGCGACCGCGTGCTGCCGTTCGACGACGGTGAGGTGGCTCGGGCGTCGCTGGCGAAGCGCCGCGGCAGCGCGGCGAAGGGCAGTTAGTGGCGGCTGAGATTCCACTCGCGGCCGGCACGATTGCGGCGGCGACGGGCGGCCGGTTGGTGGCTGGCGACAGCGACCACTACGTGACCGGGTTTTCGATCGACAGTCGCACGCTGGTGACCGGCGACCTGTTCTTTGCCATCGTCGCGGCGCGCGACGGGCATGAGTTTGTCGGCTCAGCGTCGCGGCGGCGGGCGGCGGGTGTGGTGGTCGATCGGCCGGTCGTGATGCCGGACGAGAGCGACTCGTTCGTGATCGAGGTGGCCGACACCACCCGCGCCCTGCAAGACCTGGCGCGCTATGTGCGGCGCGAGTCGGGCGCGAAGGTCGTGGCCATTACCGGCAGTGCCGGGAAGACCACGACGAAGGACGTGATTGCGGAGTTGTTGAGCGGCGCGCATCGGGTGGTGAAGAACAAGGGCAACCTGAACAACCACCTGGGATTGCCGCTGTCGCTGCTGGAACTGCGGCACGGGGCGGATGTGGCGGTAATGGAGTTGGGGATGAATCACGCAGGCGAAATCCGGGTGCTGGTCGACGTGGCCATGCCGGAGGTCCGCGTCTGGACCAACGTCGGCGAAGCCCACATCGGCCACTTCGGATCCGCCGATGGCATTGCCGACGCCAAGGCCGAGATTCTCGAGAACGCCGACGCGCGCACGCTGCTCGTCGCCAACGCCGATGACGAGCGGGTGATGGCGCGCATCGGCGCATTCCCCGGCCGCCAGGTTCGCTTCGGGCTCTCCGAGCGCGCCGATGTGCGCGCGGTTGACGTCGAAGACCTCGGGCTCGACGGCACCAAGTGCCGGTTGATCACGCCGGCCGGCGAGCGCGACTTGCGCGTGCCGCTGCTCGGCCGCGGCCACTTGCTGAACGTGCTGGCCGGTACCGCCGTGGCGCTCGACCTGGACGTCACTCTCGATCACATCGTCGACACCGCCGCACGCCTGCAGCCGTCGTCAAGGCGCGGCGCGACGTTGCGCCTGCCCAAGGGCGTCACGGTCATCGACGATTCCTATAACTCCAGCCCGTCGGCGCTGAAGCTGTCGCTCGAGGTGTTGTCGCGCACGTGGGCGGCGCGTCGGGTCGCGGTGGTTGGCGAGATGCTCGAACTGGGCGACCTGTCGCTGTCGTTGCACCAGGACTGCGGGCGGGTTGCCGCGGACAGCCGGTTGTCGCGCCTGATCACCATCGGTGGCCCCTCGGCCCTCGCCCTTGGCGAAGCGGCCGTTGAAGCTGGCCTGTCCGCGGGGGCAGTGAGTCATTTCGAAACCAGTGCGGCTGCCGCTGCGGCAATCGCCGGCCTGGTGGCGTCCGGCGACGTGGTGTTGGTCAAGGGATCGCGCGGGACCCGGACCGATGTCGTGGTGGAACAGCTCATGACGGTATTCGGCTGATGCTGTATCACCTCCTAATCTCGCTCTACCCGCAGGTGCCGGTCTTCAACGTGGCGCGCTACATTACGTTCCGCACTGCCGCGGCGAGCATGACCGCGCTCGTCGTCAGCCTGGTCCTCGGTCCATGGCTGATCCGCCGGTTGCGTGAATTCCAGATTGGCCAGGTCATTCGCCAGGAAGGTCCGCAGTCGCACCGTGCCAAGGCCGGAACGCCGACGATGGGTGGCTTGCTGATCCTGGCGGCGGCACTGGTGCCGACCTTGCTGTGGGCGGACCTGACGAACGTCTACATCTGGATCGCCGTTCTGGCGACCGCGGCCTTCGGTGCCATCGGTTTCCTGGACGACTACCTCAAGGTCACGCGCCGCTCGTCCGGCGGGTTAGCGCCGCGCTACAAGTTGGGCCTGCAGGTGCTGGTCGGGCTGATCGTCGGCTTCGTGCTGATGTGGCTCGCGGATCGCAACCTGTACAACACCCGGCTAATATTCCCGTTCTTCAAGCAACTGATTCCAGACCTCGGCTGGTTCTACGTGCCTTTCGCCGCGTTTGTGCTGGTGGCGTGGAGCAACGCGGTCAACCTCACGGATGGTCTCGATGGCCTGGCGATCAGTACCTTCGCCGTGGCCGCGGCCTGTTTCACCGCCCTTGCCTACATCACCGGCCACCGCGTGTTCGCCGAATACCTGCTGCTCGTGCGCTTCGCACCGGCGGGCGAGTTGACGATCTTCTGCGGCGCCCTGGTTGGCGCCAGTCTCGGCTTCCTCTGGTACAACGCGCATCCCGCCGAGATCTTCATGGGCGATGTCGGCTCACTCGCGCTGGGCGGCGCGATTGCCACCGTCGCCATCCTGATCAAGCAGGAGTTGCTGCT
Source organism: Candidatus Sulfopaludibacter sp. SbA3 (assembly GCA_945866285.1). Classification (GTDB taxonomy): domain Bacteria; phylum Acidobacteriota; class Vicinamibacteria; order Vicinamibacterales; family UBA2999; genus 12-FULL-67-14b. The sequence continues at coordinate 7,429 of CAMBHC010000083.1, forward strand.
GGTAATCGTCGGCGGCGTGTTTGTGATCGAGGCCGCGTCGGTCGTGATCCAGGTGGCGTCGTTCAAGTTACGAGGCAAGCGCGTGTTCAAGATGGCGCCGCTGCACCACCACTTCGAGTTGAGTGGGTGGGCCGAGCCGAAGGTGATCACCCGGTTCCTGATTGTCGCGATCCTGTTTGCCCTGTTCAGCCTGACGACCCTGAAGCTGCGATGACCACGCCGACCTTTTCCGTGAGCGGACTACCGGTGCTGGTCGTGGGCGCTGCGAGAAGTGGTGTGGCTGCGGCCCACCTGCTCGCGCGCCGCGGCGCCATGGTCACGCTGACCGACCAGAAGGCCACCCTGCCCGAAGCCTCGGAGTTGCAAGCGGCCGGCGTGCGCCTGGAACTGGGCCGCCACACGATGCAGTCGTTCGAGACCACGCGTCTCGTCGTCATGAGCCCCGGGGTCCCGTTGGAACTGCCGGAAGTGGCGCGCGCCCGCGCCCTCGGCATTCCCGTCATCGGCGAGCTCGAGTTGGCGTCGCGCTGGCTGCGCGGACCGATCGTTGCGATCACCGGCACCAAGGGCAAGTCAACCACCACCACGCTGGTGGGGCGCATGCTCGAAGCCGCCGGCCGGCGCGTGATGGTAGGCGGCAATATCGGCTACCCGGTGAGCGCGCAGGTCGAAGCATCGACCGCCGACACCGTGCACGTGATCGAGGCCAGCAGCTTTCAACTTGAAGCCACCGACACGTTCAGGCCGTGGATTGCGGCGCTGCTGAATTTCTCGCCCGACCACCTCGACCGCCATCCAGGCGAGGCTGCCTACGCCGCCGCCAAGACGCGAATCTTCGCCAACCAGCAGGCCGACGACTGGGCCGTGATCAACGCCGACAGCCCCGAGGCGATGCGGATGTCGCAACAGACTCGGGCACGGGTCGTGCGCTACGGACTCGACACCGACACCGCCGAGGTTCATGCCGGCCGCGGCTTCGTCTGGCACCGCACCTCGGAAGGCGACGTGCCGCTGTTGCCGATCTCGGCCGTGCACTTGTCGGGCCGTCACATGTTGAGCAACGTCGTCGCGGCCACCGCCATCAGCCACCTGGCCGGTGCCACCGAGGCGTCCCTCGCGCAAGCGCTCGAGGGCTTCACCGGCCTCGAGCACGTGATGGAGCCGGTGGGCCAGCGCGGCGGTGTGCGCTTCGTCAACGATTCGAAGGCCACCAACGTCGATGCGGCCGCTCGCTCGATCGAGAGCTTCGACAAGGTGGTGGCGATCGTCGGCGGCAAGTTCAAGGGTGGCGATTTTGCCGATCTCGCCGAACCCCTTCGCTCGCATGGCCGGGCGGTCGTGGCCATCGGCGAGGCGCGGCCGATGGTGCGCGCGGCGCTCGCGGAGGTCGTGCCGGTGGTCGAGGCGAGCACGCTCGCCGATGCCGTGAGGCAGGCGTGGGACCTGGCCGTGCCAGACGGCGTGGTGCTGTTGGCGCCGGCCTGTTCGAGTTTTGACATGTTCCGGGATTACGCGGACCGCGGGATGCGGTTCAAGGAGGAAGTGCAGCGGCTCATCGCGGAGCCCTGAGTGTCAGTGCACGCCCGCCGATGGTTTGCGCTCA
>CAMBHC010000084.1 GCA_945866285.1 Candidatus Sulfopaludibacter sp. SbA3
GCCCATGACCAGCGGTGGGGCCGACGACTCGGCACCACGTGCTCACGAGCGGGCCGACTGGTCAAATCTGGCCGACGAGGCGTTGCTGCGCCGCCAGATGCGCGAACGTCTTTTCGAGGCCGTGGACGGCCTGCCCGCGATCTATCGTGAGCCGGTCATTTTGCGCGACATCAAGGGTCTGACGACGGAGGAGGCGAGCCTGCGGTTGCGGGTGAAAGATCAAACATTGAAGTCGCGGCTGCACCGCGGGCGCCTGCTGCTGCGCGATCGCTTGTCAGACTTTGCCGGCGGCCTTTCGATGCACCACCCCGTCGAAGCGTACTAACGGAGCGACGTCTCGTAGCGGACGCGGTCACGCGACGACAACGCCGGCGCGACGATCGACGCGAGGCCTGACGGCTGCAGCGTCACCGGCATGATTGCGGATCGCCCTGGCGTGCCCTCTTCACGGGTGACCGCGACGATGGCCATGTGCAGGCGGGGACCGCGCGTCAGCGCCGTGCGGATCATCCGCGTGGCCGCCGACGCCAACGCATAGGGCCCTGGCGGCCACAGGCGCGCCACCCGCGCATCGAGCCGCGCCAATTGCGCTGCTGATAACACCGTCGGAATCGATCGCCCGCCGATCGCCCCCTCGTCCCACGGCACGATCACCTGCTGCGGTGGACGCCCCCGTACCGCAAGCGAAATGTCGGATGGCGACGCGTTCGCCTCGAGCGCGGTGACCGCCGTCACCGCGGACCGCAGCGCCTCCGCGGCCGTGCCGAACAGCCGCGTGCGGGCCATGCCGGCTTCGCTGACGCCGCGCTCAATCAGCCCGCCCTGCGCCGCACCCGCGCACAGGAACGGCGCCACCTGGTTCAGCCCCGTGACCCGCTTCAGCAACGCCAGGCCCGCTTCGTCCTGCCATTCACCACCGGGCTGACCGGCCCGATCCGCAATCACAACCACGGCGGCACCGACCACAGCCGCGACATCGCTCGTGCCCGACACGACCGTGTGATACCGATCGACGGGACCCGACTGGGCGACATCCAGCGCCTTGCCGGCCGCGATGGTGCCCAGGTCGTCGACCAGGACGATGCGCGATACCAGGTCGGTGGCGGCCAGCTGGCGCGCAAGCGCCCCGCCGATTTCGCCGGCGCCGAGGATTACGACAGTCGACACGCGGACTATTCTATAGGCATGGCACGGGTCACTCTTGTTACCGGCGGCACACGAGGCATCGGCTACGCCCTGGCAGACGCGCTGCTCCGGGCGGGCGAGCAGGTGGTCATCACCGGCACCTCCACCGATGGCGTGATGCGGGCCGAACACGCCCTGGCGACGGCGTGTGGCGATTCCGGCCGCGTCCAGGGCTTGGTCTGCGACGTGCGAGACCCGGCTTCGGTGGAACTGGCGGTGCGAACGGCTGCGGCCCGCTTCGGCGGCCTCGACGCCCTGGTCAACAACGCCGGTGTCGGCGTCGGCGTGCCGATTTCGGAGATGCCCCACGACGAGTGGAACCGCATCATCGGCACCAATCTCACCGGCGTCTTCAACTGCTGCAAGGCCGTGATTCCCTTCTTGAAGCAGCGCGGCGCGGGCTGGATCGTCAACATCAGCAGCCTGGCCAGCACGAACCCGTTCATCGGCGGCGCCGCCTACTGCGCGTCGAAGGCCGGCCTCAACGCGTTCAGTGAAGCGCTGATGCAGGAGCTGCGCCACGACAATATCCGCGTCACCTACATCCTGCCCGGATCGGTCGCGACGGGCTTCTCCGGACGGGAGAGCACGGCCGGCGCAGAGTGGAAGCTGCAGCCGGAAGACGTCGCCCAGGCCATCGTCGATGTGCTGAACCACCCTCCGCGCAGCTTACCGAGCCGCGTCGATATTCGTCCGTCACGCCCGCAGAAAAGCTGAGTGATAGCCAACCGCTACGAACCACTCGAACAGGTGCCGGCGGGCGCCGCGGTGAAGGCCCGCGACCTGCAGACGGCGCAGACCGTGCTGCTGCGGCCGGTCACGCGCCTTGACGAGCGCCTGCGCGGGCTCTTCCATCCGTGCCTCGTGGCCATCTTCGACATCGTCCGCGACGGCCCCGCCACGTACGCCGCATGCGAGTTCGTGCAGGCGCGCAGCCTTCGCCTGATCATGGGCGGACAGCCGTTCAATGGCCGTCGCGCATCAGAAATCGTGGCGGAAGTCGCCGACGGCGTGGCCGACCTGCACGCGCGCGGCATCTGCCACGGCGCGATCACGATCGATACGGTGCTGCTGACGGCGAAGGGCAAGTCGAAGTTGGACTTGGTGCACGCGAAGGAATCGACCGAGGCTGCCGATCTCGATCAGTTGCGTGCGCTATTCGCGTCCCTCCTTCGCCCTTCTGGCTTCGGCGGGCAAGCTCTGGAACTGCCTGATCTTGCGTCAGCCGAGTCCGCGGCCTTGCTGGCCGCGAAGCTGCGCGGTTAGCTGACCGTAAACAGCCACTTCGGCAAGTCGACGTTGCTGCCGGTGACCATGGCGACAACGCGCTGGCCGGGAGCCGAGGCCTTGCCGGCCATGATCGCGGCCGTCGCGGCGACGCCGGCGCCCTCGACGATCAATCGCTCTTCGTGGGCCAGGCCCTTCATGGCGCGAGCCAGGTCGTCCTCGCTGACGGTCACCACGTAGTCCACAACCTGCTTCACCAGTGGAAAGGTGATGGTCCCTGGTTCGAGGTTGCCGGTCAGGCCATCAGCGAGCGACTGCCTGGGCGTAATCGCGGTGATCCGCCCGGCTTCGAGACTGAGCGTGAACGGCGACGAGGCTTCCACTTCCACGCCGACAATGGTCACGTGCGGCGCAGCGGCCTTGATCGCCAGGCCCATGCCGCTGGCGAGACCGCCGCCACCCAGTGGAATGACGACGACATCGAACACCGGCATCGTCTCGACGATTTCCAGACCGATCGTGCCGGCACCGGCGATCACCTCCGGGTGGTTGTAGGGCGAGATGTAGACGGCGCCTTCGGTCGCGGCGTACTCCTTCGCCCGCTTCTCTGCCGCGTCGTAGTCGTCGCATTCGCCGTGCAGCACGGCGCCGTGGCGGCGAATGGCGTTCTTCTTGGCCTCGGGCGCGCTGGCGGGCGTGAACACCATGCAGGCCAGGCCAAGCCGCTCGGCGACGAGGGCCAGGGCGCGCCCGTGATTACCCGCCGATGCGGTCACCAGTTGTGGCGTGTCCGCGCCGCGGGTCTCCATCAACCGCAGCGCCGCGTTCAGCGCACCGCGAATCTTGAACGAACTGGTGAGGTTGAGCGATTCCAGCTTGAGGAACACGTCGCCATCGGCAATCGATGACAGCCAGTGTGATGGCAGGAGCGGCGTGGCTTGCAGATGCGGCGCGAGCCGCCGCTTCGCTTCGTAGATATCGAGTGCAGTCGGCAGCATCATGAACCCTGCAGCAACTGTGGCAACTGCGTGACGAAGGCTGAGCGGGCCAGCACCTGGTCGACGCCGGCACGCCGCGCGTCGGCAATGAGGTCGGCCTGAACGTGCGAGACAAACCCCACCGTGGGCACGCCGGCGAGCGCCGCGTCGGCCTTGAGCGCGGCGACGGCCTCGAGCGGCCGCACCTTGACGCTGTTCAGGTCAAGGATGACCAGCCGCGGGGCCTTGGTGCGAACGGCCGCGACAATGGCCTCGGGTGACCGCGCGAAGGCGATCTCGACGCTCAATGCCTTGGCCGCACTTGAAATGCGCGAGGCAAACATCAGGTCGTCTACCGCAACAATAATCACCCTAGTATCCTAGTGCAATGATCCTTGGGACTGCGGCGGAGGGGCCATTTCAGAAGAACGGCTACGTGCTGGGGTGCGAGCGCACCAGTGCCGCCGTCTACATCGATCCGGGTGATGAAGTAGAGCAGCTGCTCGGGTTCATTGCTGAACAGGGATTGCGTGTCAGCCACATCCTGCTGACGCACGCGCATGTCGATCATGTCTCTGGGGTGGCCGAGGCGAAGCGGCGTCTCCAGGCGCCGATCTACCTGCACCAGGAGGATCAGTCGCTGTACGACAACGCGGCGCGGCAGGGTGCGATGTTCGGTATTCAGGTCGAGCAACCGCCGCCGGTCGACCGGTATTATGACGAGCAGGACGCCATCACCTTTGGCGACTACCAGGTCGCGGTTCATCACACGCCTGGCCACGCGCCCGGTGGCGTCTGCCTGGCGGTCACGAAGCACGGCGCCGCGGGGGCGCCGGCGCTGTTTGCCGGCGACAACCTGTTTGCCGGTTCGATTGGCCGCACCGACCTTCCCGGTGGCGACTATGAAGTGCTGATGAAGGCGGTCACCGAGGTGTTGTTCGCCTTTCCGGATGAGTCGATCGTCTACTCCGGTCACGGCCCCGAGACAACGATTGGGCGTGAGCGTCGGTCGAACCCGTTTGTGCTGGAGTACCTGGCGGCGCGGCCCGGCTGAAGCCGGACGCTACGTCCTCAGGCCGGCTAGGTCGTCCTGGGGTTGCCGGCCCGCTTGTCGTTCGATTCCGCGTTCACCACGAACTCGACCCGGCCGACCGTCACCTTGTCGCCGTCGTTCAGCACGGCTTTCGGCACTTTCGTGCCGTTCACGAACGTGCCGTTGGTGCTGCCAAGGTCTTCCAGTAGCAGCTCGTTCGCCTCGCTCAGGGTCAGGCGGCAATGCACCCGCGATACCAGCGCGGCATCGACCACGAAGTCCACACCCGGCGCGCGGCCAATGGTCTTCAAGCTGCCGGGCAGCAGGCGAAACACGAGATCGGCGTCATCGGGGTCAATCGATTGAAGAGTCCACATAGGTCAGTGTAGCCCCCGACTACAGTCGGAGTGTTTCAACCAGTGTAAACGAGACTTGTGGTGCAAGCACGCCAAGTAACGTGAGCCATCACCGCCTGCCTGGGTCGTGAACTACTCCGCATTCCGGTCTGACGTGCTGCCGCCTGGCGCCGAGCGCAGCCAGTAGGACGAGGCTGAGTGTCCTTGTGCTAGATTGCCGGAATGACGACGCGAAACTGGGTGGCGGTTGGCTTGACACTGGTGTCTCTCGGTCTCCTGATCCCCGGGTTGCAGCAACCGGCGCTGACCATCGTCGCGTCGATCCCGATCTTCAACAAGCCCACCGAGATCTTCCGCCAGACGCAGAACGTCGTCCAGGCGGTGCGCAGCCTCTACGAGACCGGCAACTACTTTGTCGCCGGCCTGATCCTGCTCTTCAGCATCATCGTCCCGTTCATCAAGGCGGCGATGCTGGGGGTGATCCTGTCGATCAAGGCACCGGCGCCCAGGTATCGGATGTACCTGTTCGTGCGGTCGATCAGCAAGTGGGCGATGGCCGACGTGTTTGCCGTCGGCGTCTTCATCGCGTTCATGGCGTCAAAGGCCATCGACAACCTCGACGCAGTGATCGGCAGTGGCTTCTACTACTTTGTCGGCTACTGCCTGGTGTCGAACATCGCCTTCCAGTTCCTCGAAGTGCCCGCGCCAGACGTGGCACCGGCCACCATCGTCAGGGCTTAGGCGCGTAGTACTTCTTGTACATGCCCCGTCGGAACAGGAACCCGCCGAGCGGCCCGCCCCAGTCGAGCACGTAGTGCATGAAGCCGAGGTCCATCAGCTCGATCAGGTTGCCGTCACAGTCTTTCGCGAAGAAGAACGTGTGGCCGCGCGGTGACTTCTCGGGCTTCGACACGCACTCCACGCCCTTGCTGATCAAGTAGTCGTACCACTTCTGCGTGTTGCGCACGTTGAGGCTGAAGTGGGTCAGGCCGACGCGGTTCCAGGGCCCCGGCGCGAGCGGCTGCTGCGGCTGGAACTCGAAGATCTCGAGTACGGCGCCACCAGGTACTCGAATCCAGCCGATCTTGCAGCTTGGGGCCGGGGCATCCACGCCGAAGAAGCTCTTCACGCGGTCCGACGGCGTGTCGGAGACGCCGACCAGCGGGCAGCCGAAGACCTCCCAGTAAAAGCGAACGAAGGTGTTGAAATCCCTGACGGTAATGCCGACGTGGCTGAACGAGCGCGCTCTCATGAACGCTATTGTCGCTCAGCTACGGCCGGGTCCGCACGTCGCGGCCAGGCGTGACGTCGGGGCCCATCTTCGGCCTATCAACACCGCCGATAGCCTCGAGGTCGCCGGCGAGGTGGAGCTGAGTGAGCGGGATTGAAGGGTGGCGATATGATGCGCGGATGATCTTCCGCGCAGCCGTCCGTCTCACCGCGCTCGCAATCATTCTTGGCGCCGCCATGGCCTGCGGGTCCGCGCCGGTGGCACCGCCTCCCGCGCCGGCGACAGCGGTCGACAGCGACCTGCTGGACGTCACGGTCGGGCAGTTGCACCGCTTCTACGCCGACAAGAAATACACCGTCACGCAGGTGGTGCAGTGGCACCTCGATCGCATCGAACGCTATAACGGCGTCTACGGCGCGATCGAGACGGTGTTTCATGACTCAGCCCTCGCCGAAGCACGGCGCCAGGATGCGGAGGCCGCGACGGCCAACCACGGGCCGCTGTGGGGCGTGCCGATCGTGATCAAGGCCAACACCTCGATCAAGGGACAGGTCACCTCAGCGGGCTGGGAAGGCTTCACGCGGCTCGGCCACGAACTGATCGCCCCGCAGGACGCGACCATCGTCGCCAGGTTCAAGGCCGCCGGCGCCATCATCCTCGGGCACGCCAACATGCCCGACCTGGCCAACAGCGACACCAATCGCAGCAGTTCGTTCGGCCGGACGGGCAATGCTTACGACGTTCGCTTCTCACCTGGTGGGTCATCGGGAGGGACCGTGACCGCGGTTGCCGCGAGCATGGCGGTGCTGGGTAACGGCACTGATACCGGCAACTCGATCCGCATGCCGGCAGCCACGAGCGCCCTGGTGGGTGTCTTTCCGACCCGCGGGCTGGTCAGCATCGCCGGCATCGCGCCGCTCGACTGGCTGCTCGACAACACCGGGCCCATTGCGCGAAACGCCACGGATGCCGCGATCGCATTGGCGGTGATGGCTGGAGCAGATTCCCTCGACGGCCCCACCAACGAGGCGCCGTCCTCCAAGCAATCAGGGCCGTACGAGCCGTTCCTGAAAGCCGACGCGCTGAAGGGCAAACGGTTCGGTGTGCCCGCGTTCATCCTGGCGGGCGAAGGCGTGCCGTTCCACGGCATCCCCGCGAAGGTGCCTGAAGCAGCGGCGGAGAAGTACCGGGTCGGTGCCACGATGTGGCTCCGGCCCGAGACGCTCGCGATGTTCCTGAAGGCGGTTGAGGCCCTGCGCGAGGCCGGAGCCGAGGTGGTGGTGGACCCGGGCATTCTGCCGGCGGCGTTTGCGAAGACGGCCAGCCGCGTCTCGACCTATGCCTACATGCAGGACGGCACCAATCGCTTCCTCGCGGCCTTTGGCCCGGCCGAGTATCACTCGGCGGCCGACTACTTGAAGGCGATTGGTAAGCCGCTCTTTACTTCATCCATCGGCACCGAGCCGTCCTTCGGCAACATCAGCGGGGTGCGCGTCGACCAACGATTGCTTGACGCCGATCCCGATGCCGAGCGCAATTACCACGCGCCGAAGCGGGCGACGCTGGCGGCGTACCTGGAGACGATGGACCGGCTGAAGCTGGATGGTTACGTCTACCCGGCCATCCAGATGCCGCCGCCGGACGAGACCATGGCGCAGGACGGCGCCGTGAGCGGCGGCCCGCATTCGAATACCAGTTGGGTCAACATGATCGGCGTGCCGGCCGTCGTCGTTCCCGCCGGTTTCTACGAGAGCGGACTGCCGTTCGGCCTGGAGTTCTCGGCGCGGCCGTGGACCGATGGCGATCTGCTCGCGGTCGCATACGCGTGGGAGCAGGCCACCAAGCTGCGCAAGCCGCCGACGCTGGTGGAGAAAGGGCTGCTTCCGATCACCCCGGCGCGACGGGCCCGTTAGAAATTCGTGAATCAGCGTTAAATCTGCGGCCGTCTACAAATCTGCGCCGGCTCTGGTGCCATCCGGCCTTTGCCGTTGCGGCTACGCCAGTGTTTGCGTGATGTGATCGGCGGCGCGCAACGCCTGGGCGACAATCGTCAGCCCCGGGTTGACGGCTGCAGACGAGGGGAAGAACGACGAGTCCACGACGAACAGGTTCTCGATGTCGTGGGTGCGGCAGTACGTATCCAGCACCGACTCACGCGGGTCGGTGCCGAACACCAACGTGCCGCACTGGTGCGTGGTGTTCTTCGACTTGTGCGAGTGCGACACCACCAGCCAGAACCCAAGCTTGCGCAGCATGCGCTTGGTCTCGGCCACGAGCCGTTCGTGCGCGCGCAAGTTGTTGGGCTGGTAGGTCAACCGGATGGCGCCGCTCGCGTCAACGGTCACGCGGTTCTCGAGGCGCGGCAGGTCCTCGGTCATGGCCAGCCAGTCCACACCCCGTGCCACCCACTGTTCGTAGGCCCACACGGGGATCTGCGGGACCACCGTTTGCGCCATCACCCCGTGCGTGCGCCCTTGCGACTGAATCTGGCCCAGCGGGAAGCGGCTGTTCGGTCCCTTGAAGTAGAAGTCGTTAATAGCCAGCGTCTTCTGGAACACGGTGTCGTTCACGCGGAAGGGGTGGAAGCCCTGCATCATGGTGGCCAGGTGCGCCATGTAGCGCTTGCCGACCAGGCCCGACGAATTGGCGAGTCCGTCCGGGTGCTTGTCGTTCGCCGATCGCAGCAGCAACGCCGCGGAATTCACCGCACCGCACGACACGATCACCAGCGGCGCCGACACCCGAATCGTCTCGCCAGCCCGCTCGACTGCCACCGACTCGATGCGCTTGCCGCTCGCGTCCGTGAAGAGCCGGCGCGCGATGGCATTGGTCCACAAGGTCACGTTTGCTTGCTTGGTCGCCGGGCCGATGCCGCAGACCTCGGCGTCGCTCTTTGCGTGGATCTTGCACGGGAACGAATTGCAAGTGTTGCAGAGGATGCAGTTGGGCTGCAGCCCCAGGGGCAATGGCGACGGATGCAGGCCTTGCTGCTTCAGTCGAGAGACGATGTCAGTGAT
>CAMBHC010000085.1 GCA_945866285.1 Candidatus Sulfopaludibacter sp. SbA3
ATTGCCGGCCGGTTGTCGACGAGCCCATGGGGCCGTAATACAACTGCACGCGGTTCGCCAGGTCACCGGCGTCGGGGCCGAATCGGGTTGCGCTCAGGCGCGCGTTGCCATCGCTGACGATCTTGGTGAGTCGAGCGACCGTGTTACCGCTGCCACCAAACTGCCAATACTCCGTGTCGGTTTCGCCACTCGCACTCGCTGACGAGGACGACACCGAGCAGGCCTCGTTGGCGCACGCCACCACGGTCACCGCGTAGGTGGTGGCGGCCTTCAGGCTGCCGAGCGTCAGCGATGTCGCCGACGCCGCAGCCGACATGCGGACCTCGGTCCCCTGCACCGATTCGCGGGCGACCACCTCGAAATGATGGGTTGGGTCTGCTGCCCCTGCGGTCCAGCTGACGGCCAGTTGCGAAGAGGCCGCTATCTGGCGGCTGCCGACGGTGACGGTGCCGGTCTTGGCCACGCGGACGCCGCCGGGGGCCGCCACGGCCTGGGTGGCGGCGGCCAACACGAACGCCGTAAGGAACGTAATTCTGGGGTGACGCATTGACATGTTTGACCAGCTAGGCTGGGTCAAGGTTACGTCATGTGCCAAATTGTGTATGCTTTCCGCCCCCGGGAGCGCTTCGCCCCCGCGGCGTCGTAGCGCGGGAACGCACCATCGCGCGGGGTGCCCGGGTGCCAGGGCGGGAAAAGAAAAAGGCCGGGTGGGCAGTCCCACTCGGCCTTTTGTCTTGTACGACGAGTGATGCTTACTGTTTGGTCATGGTGAGGCCGGTGACAGAGGCCTCCGTGTTGTGCGCGAAGCGGATGCCGTAGACGCCGTCCGTCGACTTCAGCTTGCCCGCCGCGACCACGTCGGCCTTGGGGTAGCTGCCGACGACCGTGCCGTTGACCGAGCACTCGATCTTGTCGGCGGTCACCGTCATGGCGATGTCCTGCTTCACGGGCGAGCCCTTGCCCGCAGCCTTGGCGATGGCCGCGTTCGGCTCGGCCTTGCGCGCGCTCACCGCGAACGGCGCCGGGCCCATGCCGCGGACGATGAAGGTGCCGTTGCCGTAAGCCGAGCAATAGATGAAGCTCTGGTCAGCGCCGCCCATGTCGTTGCCGCCGATCACAATGCCGTAGGGGTGCGGGTGATCCATCAGGTTCATGTACGCGGGCTCGTTGAAGGTCGCCTTCACGGTGTAGTTACCCATCGCCTTGTTCGCGGGGTTCCAGTAGGTCACGGCGGGACCGGTGCGAACCTCAAAAGTGCCGGCCTTTTCGGCGAGCCGCGAGTTGTTCAAGACCTGGCCGGCCTTCTCTTCCTGGGCGTCGATCTTGCCTGCCCAGCCCTTGGCGAAAATGCCGCCGTCCTTCACGGCCATGGCGCCATCTGGCTGGGCCGCGGGCGCCTGCGCGCGGACGACCGAGGGGGTACAAAGTGCAACTGCAATCGCAAAGCCGTAAACGAGACGCATGGTGTGTCCTCTCAAACAATCTTGGTTGTGACTCGGCATCCAAACAATGACCGAGCCTGACCGCCGAAGCCTTCGCGAAGGCGGTGCCGACCCGTTACTATAGCCTGTTCGCATGGCTCCTAGCGACCTCCGGCATAGGTGCGATACCCTAGCCGCATGACCCTTCGCCACTCGCTTGCCCTGGCATTGCTGACGTTCATCCCGGCCTGCTCCGGCCCGGCCCCAGCCACTAAGACCACACCGGCGGCAACCACTCCAGCTCCCCCACCTGCTGAACGGAAATACCTGCTCGAACGAGTGGGCGATGCCTCGGTGGTGCAGTTGTATGCAGACGGATTCGCGTCGCTGCCGCTCAAGCAGAAATCACTGATTTGGCACCTCTACCAGGCCGCCATCGCCGGCCGCGACATCTTCATCGATCAGAAGCACAAGGACGCGCTCGAGATGCGCGGCATCATCGAGCGCATTGTCGCGAACCCGCAAGGCGTGGACGCGGCCACGCTGGCGGAAGTGCAGCGCTACACGAAGCTGTTCTGGCTGAACAACGGCCCCTACAACAACCTCACGGCGCGCAAGTTTGTCCTCGCCTGCACGCCCGACGCGTTTGCCGCCGCCGCCAAGACGGCGGGCGCCGATCCGGCCGCCGTCGCGCGGCTGCGGCCCATGTTCTTCGACCCGGCCGTCGACACCATCGTCACCAACAAGACGCCGGGTGCCGGCAAGGACATCCTGCAGTCGAGCGCCAACAACCTTTACTCCGGCGTGACCATGGCTGACCTCAAGGGCTTCGAGGAGAAGTACGGCTTGAACTCGCGGCTGGTGAAGCAGAACGGCAAGCTGGTCGAAGAGGTCTATCGCATCGACGGCCGCTACGGGAAGCAGATCACCGAGATCGTCAAGCACCTCGATGCCGCCAAGGCATTCGCCGAACCACCCATGGCGAAGGCACTCGAGGCGCTGATCACGTTCTATCGCACCGGCGAGGTCACCGACCGCGAGGCGTACGATATCGCCTGGGTGCAGGACAAGGTGTCACCGGTCGACACCATCAACGGCTTCATCGAGGTGTATCTCGATCCGCGCGGCATCAAGGGCGGCTGGGAAGCGCTGGTGTTCTACGTCAACCAGGAGAAGACCTCGCGCATCAAGACGATTGCGACCAATGCGCAGTGGTTCGAGGACCGCATGCCGTGGGACGCGAAGTACCGCAAGGCCAGCGTGCAAGGCATTGTCGCCAACGCCATCGACGTGGTGGTTGAGACTGGCGACTCGGGCCCGGTCACGCCGATTGGCATCAACCTGCCGAACGACCAGGGCATTCGCGAGAAGTTCGGCAGCAAGTCGGTGGCGCTGTCGAACGTCAACGAGGCCTACGACCGCTCCACGCCGGGTTCAATGCGCGGCGAGTTCGTGTGGTCACCAGACGAGGCGGCGCGCGCCACCACGTTTGGCACGCTCGCCGGCGAGCTGACGACGGACATGCACGAAGTGATCGGGCATGCGTCGGGGCAACAGGCGCCGGGCAAGGGCAATCCGCAGACGCTGATCAAGGAAGAGTTCTCCGCGCTTGAAGAGGGCCGCGCCGACCTCGTCGGCCTCTACTTCATTGCCGATCCCAAGATGGTGGAGCTCGGCATCATCCCGGCCGCCGACCACGACGCCATGATCCGCACAGAGTACGAGGCCTACACGCGCAATGCGCTGGTGCAACTGCGGCGCATGCGTGAGGGCTCGCAGATTGAAGAGGACCACATGCGCAACCGCCAGATGATTGTTCGCTGGCTGATGGCCAACACCAAGGCCATCGAGGATCGCACGCGCGACGGCAAGACCTACCTGGTGATGGTCGATCAGCAGGCATTCCGCGCGGGCGTCGGCAAGCTGCTGGCGGAAGTGCAGCGCATCAAGTCCGAGGGCGACTACGCCGCGGCCAAGAAGCTGTTCGCCACCTACGGCGTGCACTTCGATCCGAAGCTGCGCGACCAGGTGGTGGCGCGGGTGGACAAATTGAACCTGCCGTCCTACACCGGATTCGTGATGCCGAAGCTGACGCCGGTAATGACCAACGGCCAGATGACCGACGTCGCGATCTCGTATCCGCAAGACCTGACACAGCAGATGCTGGAATACTCCGGCGTTCGAAAGAGATAGCCATGATCAAGACTGCCCTCACCGCTACTGCCGCACTGGCCTTTGTGACTGCGCTGATCTCGGCGCAGGCGCCACAACGCGAACCGGACCCGCGTTCGATGGGCGGCGGAGATTGCCGCGACAACGCCTACAACTGCGCCGACGCGCCGAATCCACTCCCCCTGCCAAACACGGTGTGGCTCGAAGAAATGACCTGGATGGACGTCCGCGACTCGCTCAAGGCTGGCAACACCACGGCCATCATCGCCACTGGCGGCATGGAGCCGAACGGACCGTGGCTGGTGACCGGCAAGCACAACTACGTGCTGAAGACGAATTGCGAAGCCATTGCGCGCAAGCTCGGCAACGCGCTGTGCGCGCCGATCGTCGCGTACGTGCCCGAAGGCCGCATCGATCCGCCCAGCGGCCACATGCGCAGCCCTGGCACCATCAGCTTGCGCGAAGAGACGTTCCAGGCGCTGCTGACCGACATCGCCCACAGCCTGAAGGTCCACGGCTTCAAGAGCATCATCATGATTGGTGACAGCGGCGGCAATCAGGCCGGCCAGAAGGCCGTCGCCGACAAGCTGACCGCGCAGTTCGCGGGCGCCGCGTTCGTGGCGACCATCCCCGGCTACTACACGGCCCCGCCGGGCACGCCCAACGTGCTGCGCCAGCTGGGCGTCACCAAGGACGGCATGCCGGACGATGGTCTCCACGACAGCCCGGGGATCACGCTGAACATGCTGCTGACCGAACCGAACTCGGTGCGGTGGGAGGCACGCGTCAAGACCAAGAAGGCGACCATCAACGGCGTGGACATCTCGAACCTGAACCGATCCCGTGAATGGGCCCGCGCCATCGTCGACGCCCGTGCCACGCGCACGGTGGAGTTGATCAAGCAGGCGATCGCGGAGAAGAAGCCCAGCTAGCGGGCTTGCCCACCGTAGCACGCGGGCGGCTCCGAGAAGGGGCCGCTCGCGGCCACGACCACCGCAAAGAGCAACATGCCCGGCGAGGGTTACGCGATCCGGTCGTCCACGGCGCTGCTACTTCATGTTGATGAGCGGCACGGCATTGCCACCATAGAGGAACGTGCAGGTGCCCTTCCCGCACACGTCACGCTGCATCTGAATCGCCTGCAGCGCGACGTACTGTTCCGCGTTCAACCCCATCTTCTGGTTGTAGGCCTGGTCGGCCGCGGCGCGGCTCTCTTCGGCCATCTTGCGTTGGTCCTCGGCAAGCTTCTTCTGCTTTTCGGTGTTGATCCGCTGCTCCTGCGCCGCCGTTTCGACGCGCTGGTGCAGGATGGCATCGGGTGGATTGGCACGACCGAGTGACATGTCCAGCAGCCGGACCGGCACGCCGGTCTCCTTGATGATCGTCAGCAGGTGCTCCGTAACCACTTTGTCCACCGCTTCAGCCGCGGTCGCCTGAATGGCCATCTCGTTCATGCCGTGCGCCTTGACGGCGTCGCGCACCGCGGTTCGGTACGGTTGCTCGAGATTGCGAATCCAGAACCCTGGCTTGTCATCGACGAAGTCCTGGCCGAAGTCACGCACTAACTTCACGCTGTCGCTGACCTGCAGGGTCAACACCGCGTGAAAGTCGATCGGCACGCCGTCCATGGTCATCAGGTCGCTGAATTCGACGTCGATGCGCATCGGCTGCATGTTGACGTCAATTCCGGTAGTCGTGAACGCCACGTATTTCAATCCCGTCTTCACGGGCGTTGGGTCGACGCCGCCGCTGCCGAAGAGCAGCGGCTTGCGAACGAGCACGGCTTCGTGGCCGGCGTCGGGCTGCACCGTTCGACAGCCGATCGCCAACGCCACGACGAGGAGCACGGGCACGACGACGAGCATCTTGATCATGATTAGGAAGTCTACCGAGGAACCGGAACTCTGCCAACCTCACGCCCAACTGAGGTAACGTCGTAGGCCTGAGCACCCACCCCTCTAAATCACCGTGGACCACCGGGGCCTATCTCACCCACCGCTTCAATCCTGAGCTGGGCATCGGCCGCGTCACCGCCCTGGATGGCCGGACCATCGTCGTTGAGTTCCCGCGCGCCGGGACGACACTGCGCCTGGCGGCCAGTGCCGAAGCGCTGGTCCCCGTCGACCTCAGTCCCGGCCGTCCAGTTCGCATCGCCGCCACGCACGAGGAGACCACGATCAAGGCTCTTCGGCCTGATGGGACCCTGGCACTGATGAACGGCCGCACCGAGGCGCCTCACGCGCTGTGGCCGCTGGAGCTGGAAGGCGCACTGCTCGAGCGCCTGGCCCTGGGCGACCTGGATGACGTGGACGACTTCATCACGCGGATGAACATCCTGCACCTGCTGGCCATCCGCGAGGCCGACGGCCTGGGCGCGTTCCTTGGCGGGCGCGTCCGCCTGTTCCCTCACCAACTTCACGTCGCCGAACGCGCGAGCGCCACCGACCCGGTCCGCTGGCTGCTGGCCGACGAAGTCGGCCTCGGTAAGACGATCGAGGCCTCGCTCATCCTCAATCGCCTGGTTCACGCCGGCAAGGTCAACCGGTGCCTGGTGGTCGCGCCCGAGACGTTGACGGTGCAATGGCTCGGCGAACTGTGGCGCAAGTATCACCAGGTGTTCACGTTACTTGACTCCGAGCGGCTGGGCGACGTCGCCAGGGATTTCGGCGAGGACTTCAACCCGTTCGAGCTGCATCGCCGCACGGTGATCTCGCTCGAGATGTTGATGGCCCGTCCGCATCTCACCGAGCAAGCCGTCCGCGCCGGCATTGACCTGCTGGTCGTAGACGAAGCGCAGCACCTGCGGCGACCACCCGGCCATCCGGGCGAAGCCGGCTGGCGCGCCGTCTCGCCAATTGCTGCGGAGGGCCGTCACGTCTTGCTGCTCAGCGCGACGCCGCTGGAAGACGATGCGCATGGGTTCTTCCGGCTGCTGCAGTTGTTGCGGCCGCAGGAGTTTCCAGAAGACCTGAGCTTCGAAACGCGCCTGGCTGAGGGTACGCCCCTGCCGGCGTGCACCAGTTCGACCCGCCGATCCGACATCGGTGGCCTGCCGCCACGCGTCGGCCTCCCCATCGAGCTGCTTAGCCCCAAGAGCGCGAAGCTGCGCGATGCGGTAGAGAAAGCCGTCCGCTCGCTCCCCGCGCCGAACGTAGTGGTGCAGCGCGAGAAGGTCGACAAGGTGCGTCGCGCGCTCGCCTCTGGCGCAGCGCTCAGTGCGGCACTCGGTGCCGACGACGGTGGCTTGCGGCCGCAGCTACAGGCCATGGACGCGGCCGATGCGCGCATCGAGTGGCTGCTGGCTCACGCGCCCACCTGGCGCACGGCTCGGGAGAAGACGCTGATCTTCGTCGCGGACCGAGAGACGCTGGAGATGGTGCGGACGGCGCTCAGCAACC
This sequence comes from Candidatus Sulfopaludibacter sp. SbA3, assembly GCA_945866285.1. Classification (GTDB taxonomy): domain Bacteria; phylum Acidobacteriota; class Vicinamibacteria; order Vicinamibacterales; family UBA2999; genus 12-FULL-67-14b. Next base: position 6,992 of record CAMBHC010000085.1, read on the forward strand.
GCGCTCACCTGGCGAGCGGGGTCTTTCACGAGGACCTGACATCGGCGCGTCGCGATACCGAAGTCGCCCGCTTCCGGGAGCTCGATGGCCCCAGCCTGCTGGTGTCAACCGAGTGCGGCGGTGAGGGCCGCAACTTCGAGTTCTGCAAGCGCCTGGTGCTGTTCGACCTGCCGTGGAAGCCGTCGGTGGTGGAACAGCGCATTGGGCGTCTCGACCGCATCGGCCGGCGCATTCCTGTGGACATCGTGTACTTCCGTCCCCCCGGCGGCATTGGGCGCGACGTCGTTCGGCTGTTCGAGGCGCTGGGCGTGTTCCGCGAACCGCTCGCCGGACTTGAAACGCAGCTCGCCCACATTGAAGGCGCGCTGGAAGAGATTGCGTTGGATCCGAACGCGTCGCTCTCGGACGAGCGCTTCACCGCGCTGATCGCCGAGACGCGGGAGGCGCGCACGCGCATCCGCGAGGCCGCGTATCAGCAACTGCATCGCGATCCGTATCGCGCCGAGATGGGCCCGTCCATTCTGGCGCGGGTCCCGCCGGAACTTGACGAGCTGAATCAGGAGATCGTGGTCACCGCCTCGATCGGCCTCGGCTTCACTATCGCGCATCCACGCGGTCACCGCGTGTTCTCGATTGAACTGGGGAACGGTTCGCTCGTGGACGGCCTGCCCGGCGTCCCTGGCGGCTCGGGCTACGTCGGCACGTTCGATCGCGAAGAGGCGGTGGCCAATGAGGCGATCGACTTTTTCTCGTCCGGGCATCCGCTGGTGGAAGGCATTTTCGCTCACTACGAGGAGAGCCCGCTCGGCCGTGCCGTGCGGTTCGAGATTGCCATCGGCCAGGACGTGGGCGAGGGCATCGTCGCCATCTACAAGGATGGGCCGGCGTTCGAGGTGGTGGCGCTCGACGACAAGGGCCAGGTGCGGCTGGACTGGGCTGAAGCCGTCTTGCAGCGGCCAATCGGCGCGCGCCCAATCGCCAAGGCGAGTGAACACGACGGGTGGAAGACCATGGTCCGTCAACTTGGCGAACGCCTCGACCCGGCCCGCCGCCTGCACGCACTGGCCGCGATCAAGGTGCGGCCCGCGCATTAAGGGTCGTGACCGTCTCATAGGCATCCCACGGGAAGAGCGCCAGGACATGATGGGGCACGACAGCCCAGCCGCCACGGCCATCTACACCCACATGTCTGCCGAGCATAAACGGCCAGCCCTAGAGAAGGTCGTACGCCACATCGAGCGAGTGCTGAGTCACTGATTTACATGCTTTTTTACATGCTTCACAACCGTGGCGAGACCGCCACTCCCTTAAAAGTGCTGATTTACTGGGAAAAGGTTGGAGGCGCCGCCCGGATTTGAACCGGGGATGGAGGTTTTGCAGACCTCTGCCTTACCACTTGGCGACGGCGCCGCTCGGACTTGCTTATGCTAGTTGAGAATGGTGCGTGGGGTCGACTGGGGGGCGGTCATTCGACGATTGGGGATGTAAAAGTTGGAGCGGGAAACGGGATTCGAACCCGCGACTTCGACCTTGGCAAGGTCGCACTCTACCACTGAGTTATTCCCGCTCGCCGAGAACAACTTACTGTAACAGATGGCTAGCGCGACAGGCAAGCGTTCTGGGCCGTCGGCCGGACCTAAAGGTCAGGCCCCACAGGCTTTACACCCCGCAGGACCCTCGCCGCCTCCTCCGGAGACACCGGGTTACGAGGAATGCCAGTCCCCCACTCGAGCCCGCTCCACCGGGTCACCCGAGGGATGACCTCCAGGTGCCAGTGGAACGCCAGATCGGCATCCCCACTGAAGGGCGCGGTATGGAGCACCAGGTTGTAGGCCGGCCGCCCGAGCGCCCAATCCACCCGGGCCATCACGTCCTTCAGCACGACGGACATCGCTTCAAGGGTGGCGTCGGACGCCTCGTCGAACCTCGCCGCATGGTCGCCCGGCATGAGC
>CAMBHC010000086.1 GCA_945866285.1 Candidatus Sulfopaludibacter sp. SbA3
CCGCCCAGGCACCTGGTGATCACGGCCGGGTCGGCATCAAGGTCGAACAGGCGCCGCACCCGCTCAACAATCGCCGGCTGTGCGCCAACAATGGGCAACGTGACCGCTACGTCGAGCGCCGGCTCGCGTGATGAGCGGCTGACCGCTAACGTCCCGCTGCGACCATCAATCTCGATGGTTCGCCGGTAGCCGGCGGTCGTGACCGCCTCAACGCCAGGCGTGGCCCTGGCGGCAAGAAATCCCATCACTGCGTCCCAGTCGTACGGCGGCCGGTACGCCAGGCTCACACGTTGCGCTACCACCGCACCAGCCTAGCGGTATCCGCGGAGCCGTTCATGCAGGCTAAACTGAGATGGTGACTCGTCTCTCGTCTCTCGTGGCCGTGCTCCTGCTTCTGGCCGGCGCGGCCGGCTGCGCCAACGCGCCTCTCAGCCTCGCCAATATCCAGGTCGGCCGTTCGCTCAACCCCGACCGCAGCATTGCCAGCATCACGACGCGGTTCAAGCCCTCTGAAACCATCTACGTTGCGGTGCAGACGACCGAAGCCGGATCGGGAACCGTCGGCGTGAAGTGGATGTTTGGCTCGCAGGTCATTGACGAGCCGACCAAGCAGGTGTCGTACGACGGCCCCGCCAGCACCGAGTTCCATCTGCAGAACTCCGGCGGCTCTCCGGCCGGCGACTACAGCGTGGAAATATTTATCGACGGCAAGTCCGTCGGCAAGCGTGTCTTCAAAGTGGGTGAACTGTAAATGTCTACGCATGCCCTGATTGCCCTGGCGATCTCACTTCTGGTATCGGCCGGCCAAACCGCACTCCGTCCCGACGCGCCGATCAAGTGTGAGAGCTGCGACGAATGGAACCAGCCCATCGAGGGCTTCAAGGTGTTTGGCAACACCTACTACGTCGGCACCGCCGGCCTCTCGGCCTTGTTGATTACCTCGGCCCAGGGCCACATCCTTCTCGATGGTGGCCTGACGCAGTCGGCACCGCTGATTGCCGCCAACATCGTCAAGCTGGGGTTCAAGGTCGAGGACATCAAGCTGATTCTCAACTCGCACGCGCACTACGATCACGCTGCCGGGATTGCCGCCCTGCAACGCGCCAGCGGCGCCACGGTGGTATCGAGCGCCTCGGGCGCGGAGGGATTTGCGCTCGGCACCGCCGTGCCGGACGACCCGCAGATTGGCTTTGGCAAGACCGAGAATGCGTTCCCGGCGGTGAAGAACGTTCGCGTGGTCAAGGACAAGGAAGTCGTGACCGTGGGGCCGCTGGCGGTGCAAATGCACAACACGGCCGGTCACACGCCGGGCAGCACCACCTGGACCTGGCAGTCGTGCGAGCCGGCGAACCCAGGCCCACAGGCCCCCAAGCCTCCAGGCCCGCAGAAATGCTTGAACATGGTCTACGCCGACAGCATTTCGGCCGTCGCCGCGCCTGGCTTCCGATTCACCGGCGATGCGAAGACGCCCAGCCGCGTTGAGCAGTTCCGCAAGAGCATCACCACGGTGGGCGAACTGCCGTGCGACATCATGATCACCACGCATCCGATGGCGACGGACCTGGCCGGCAAGCTGAAGAGGCGAGGGGATAAGCTGCCGGTTGACCCGTTCATTGACCCGCAGGCCTGCCGTGTCCTGGCCGCCAACGCCATGAAAGCGCTCGAGGCGCGGGTGGTGGAAGAGCAGAAGAAATAGGCGGAGTAGGGGCTTTTTTGAGCCCGGTCCGCGAGTTGCACCTGTAGCGATCAGAACAGCAGCTTCACAGCTAACTGAATCACCCGCGGGTCGCCGGCGGTGGTGATGGTGCCAAACGCCGCCGACCCAAACACGCCATTCGGCGCGCCCAGCGCCGGGGTGTTGGTCACGTTGAACGCTTCCGCGCGCAGTTCCAGGGCGTGGCGGCCGCTGAGCGGGATACGTCGGACCAGAGCGAGATCGAGGTTTCGATAGGCGGGCCCCCGAACGGGATTGCGCGAACTGGAGCCCAGCGTAAACTGCGGTGCCGTCGTGAACGCCGCGGTGTTGAACCATCGGCTGACCGACCGCTCATCTGCTGAAAGATCAGGGTCACCCACGAGGTTCGGCCGTTGTGTCCCAAACCCAGCAAAGGCGTTATTGTTCGTCGCCTGCGTCACCGCCACGGGCACACCCGACTGCAACGTCAGCACGCCACTCAACGACCAGCCGTTGACGATGGTGCCGAACCAGCCGCCCACGCGCCAGGAAGCGTTCCACACAGCTGACGCCGCCAACACGTGAGGAATATCGCCGGTCGAGTAGTCGCGCTCCAACCGCCGGTTAAAGCTGTCGGCCACTAGATAGTTCACGACGGGCCCCGTCAGGATCGACGCATCGAACACAGAGGAGGCATCGTCCGTCAGCTTCGAGCGCGTGTAGCTGACGAGATACGACAGGCCGTGAGCGAGTCGCTGCTCGAGTTTGAGGTACGCGCCGTGGTAGTGCGTGGTGCCGACGGTGTTTCGATACAGGCTGACGGTCGTGTACTGCGGATAGGGGCGGAGAAGTTGCGCGACCGGCAATGTGGGATCGCCGAGGGACGAGGAGCGCGGAATCAGGCCGACCCAGGGATTCGGAACCCGTGCCAGCAAGGCCGGCCCCATCGCCAGCTGCTCCACGCTCAACTGGTTGAGGTTGCTGTCGGGAATGCCGACGTGCGTGATGATCGAGCCGACATAGGCCGCCTCCAGCGAGAGGTTGGTGGTCAGCTCGCGCTGGACCGAGGCATTCCACTGCTGAACGTAGCCGGACCCGAGGTCGCGATCGACCGCGAAGACGCCCTGGCCCAGTCCGGCCGACGGCGTGAGAGGGATCGGCGCAACACTTGGACCCGAGGCCAGCGCGAAGGCCGGGGCCAGGTTGTCGAGCGTGGGCTGCGACACCGTTTGCAGGAACGGAAACACCGGCGTGGTAAACGGCGTGGTGATGCCCGCCATCTCTATCCAGACCAGCCCGTAGGCGACGCGCGCCACGGTCCGCGACGTTACCTGGGCAACAACGCCGAGCCGCGGCCCGAAGTTCAGCTTGTGTAACTGCCGGGCCGCGCGCGGCTGCCCATCGCGGCCCAGATACTCGAGCTGCTGCGTCTCGAGGTCGAACACTGCAGCCTGGTTGTCCAGTTCGGTCGATGGGAAGTTCAGCGTGTAGCGCACGCCGGCGTTGACGGTCACCTGATCACTCACGTGCCAGTCGTCCTGGACGAAGTACTCCTGGAAGTGCGCGCGATTGCGAACCTCGCCCTGCTGCAGATCGATCGAGAACTGCTGCACCTGGCCCAGCAGGAAGCTGGCGAGTGGCGTGCCGGTGTTGGCGACGCCAGGCAAATCAGTGAACAGGCTGCTGAACGTGAACGAGCCCGTTGGCGACGGCGGTTGAATGACGTTGAGCCGCGCCCAACGCAGGTCCGCGCCAGCCTTGACGGTGTGCCGGCCCCGGATCCACGTGAGCGTGTCAGCCACCTGCGTGACACTGGTGCCGAAGTCAGTGGCGGTGTTCGGTGGCGACCCCAACTGTTGGTACCCGGCGATCAGGAACGTCGGCAGCGTATTGGGGAAGCGCGCGCTCGAAGGAATACCCGGTAAGCCCAGGTCCGCGGATGCGCTTCCGCCCAGTTCGACGGCGCGGCGGCCCACCGACCGCCGGGTGTCGCCGACGCGCAGCTCGTTCAACAAGGCAACGGAGAACACACGTTGATAGCTGGATGCGAACGACCACGCGACCGTGCGTTGCGGTCCGAGGGTCCCGGTCGTGACCCCGCTGCCCTCGGGCAACGGCGCCACCGGCGTGACCGCTTCACGGAATCGGGTCAGGCGCCCGAACACCTGGTCCTGGCCAGTCGACCACCGGTGATCAAGCCGCGCACTGAACTGATCCTGGTCCACCGTCTCATCACCAACCCGGCGATAGTTATTCGCAGTGCCGGCGCCCGTCGGCAGTGGATACCGTTGCACCAACGTGCGGGCAACAGCATCGATCCGATCGGCCGGAATGACATTGCCAGGGAACGCAGTTCGCGCCGCGGTGCCGGTCGCCGGATCGTAGATGACCGGGACGCGGCCGGCGATCGACTCGGTGAAGATGCCGCCTCGCTGCAGCAGCGTCGGCACCGTGGAGATCACCGTGCGGCCAATGGTTTGTCGTTGCCCCTGGTAATCGGCGAAGAAGAACGCGCGGTCCCGCCGAATCGGTCCGCCCACGACACCGCCAAACTGGTTGCGCCTGAACGCCGGCTTCGCGGCGGTCGGCGCGGCAAAGTAGTTTGGCGCGTTCAGTGCTTCGTGCCTGAAGAAGTCGAAGACCGACCCGCGCCCGCTGTTGGTGCCGGCCTTGGTGGTGAGGTTGATCACGCCGCCGTTGAAGCGGCCAAACTCGGCGGGCGGACTGTTGCTCTCGATCCTGAAGTCCTGGATGGCATCGATGTTCGGGAAGAACGCCACCTGGCCGGGCTCTGGTTGCAGCACCGAGATGCCATCGAACAGGTACTCGTTGGTGCGCGGCCGGCCGCCGTTGATGCGAGGGAGCAGCGAGCCCGGCGGCAACGCCACGCCGGGCGCCAGGCCGGCCAGCACGATGAAACTGCGGCCGTTCAACGGTAAGGCCACCATCGCCTGGCTGCTGATTCCCTGACCCAGGCCCGATGCCTCGGCGCGCAGCAGTGGCGCGTCGTCGGTGACCCGCACCGCCTCGGCAGCGCCGACGTCCAGCCGCAGATCAAGGCGAACCGTGTCCCCGGTGGCGATGCGGATGCCGTCGCGCATCAGTGGCCGGAAGCCATCGAGCGCGGCCTTCAGCTCGTATGGACCCGGGGACAGCCCGCCCACCACGTACCGCCCATCCAGGCCGGAGTGCACCAGCCGCGTTCGCGTCGTTGCCGCGTTGACGATCGTGATCGCCACGCCTGGCAACGGTGTCCCGGCGGGATCGGTAACAAGGCCCGTCAGGCCGCCACTACCGACCTGTGCGTGAACAGGCGCGGCCGCGAGCAGGAGGCCGGCACTTAACAGGATCAGGTTGAGGAGCAGTCGTCTGTCGACCAACAGCTAAGACTTTAGATCACATGAAGTCGTCAATCAATTCGACTGAAATCGCCTGATATCGCGAGCGCGGAAAGAATCTTCATCACGCCCCTCTCCGAACAGCCACGTAGGTGATGGCGGCGGCGGCGATACACGCGCCAAAGCCGAGCCACTCGTCGCGCGTCATGCCGGTCAGCAGCCACAGGATCACGCCGCAGGCCAGCCAGGGCACCACGCCGGCGAAGGGGACCGTGAACCCGCCCTTGTCTGCGGCTTCGGCGAGGCGCGCTGAGGTCTCTTCTTGCGCACTCATCCGCCGCAGCCGCCACGACGCCAGCGCGCAGCCGAGGTAGAGCACGAGCGCCGAGACGTTGGCGAGAATCGCCAGCTTTTCAAACGTCCCGGAGATCGCCAGCGCGAGGGCCAGCGCCGACTGCGCGACGATCGCTGCCTGCGGAGTGCGATGCGTGGCGTGGACCGAGGCCAGGGCGCGCGGCAGAAATCCATCGCGCGCGAGCGCGAACACCATGCGCGGGATCGACAGCGTCATGCCGCCGAGATAACCGAACATCGAGAGCGTGGCGCCGCCCAGCAACAGCGCCCGCGCCCAGCCTCCAAGCGAGGCACCGGCCGCATCGGCCAGCGGCGAGGTGGCCTGAGCGAGTCCGTCCCCGAGAATGCCCTGGGCGACCACCTGCAACAGGATGTACAGGACGGTGATGCCGACCATCGCGAGCGCGATGGCGCGCGGCACGGTTCGCGCGGTGTCGCGCACCTCGCCGCTTGGCACCAGGGCGCATTCGATCCCGGCAAACGCGAAGATCAGCAGCAGCGACGTGCGCGCCACATCGCCGGCCGAGGGCATGGCGGCAATCCGCAGGTTGTCGGTATCAATGAAGAAAAGCCCGCCGATCGCCACCAGCAGCAGCGGCAGCAGCTTCGCCACCGTGGCGATCGAGTTCAGCCGCACGCCAAGCGACACGCCCCGCAGGTTGATCAGCGTCCAGAACCCGAACGCGACCACGAGAATGCCGATCTCCATCATGCGCCCCGCCAGCGCCGGCACCAGCAGCCCGAGGCTTGAGGCAAAGACCGTGGACACCGCGGCGGTCGCGAACGTGCCCAGCATCCACAGGAGCACGCCCGACAGGAAGCCCGCGAACGGACCGAAGGCGGTGCCGATGTAGGCATAGGGCCCGCCGGTCAGCGACACCCGGCTGCCGGCATCGGCAATGCACAACACGATCAGGCCCATGGCGACCGCGCAGACCAGGTAGGCAAGCGGCGCCGCCGCGCCGAGCGCGCTGGCGACGTTCGAGGGCAGCCGGAAAATGCCGCCGCCAATAGTGATGTTGATGATCGCCGCCGCCAGCCCGAAGGTGCCGATGGCCCTGACCAGCGATTCGTTCGGCGGCGTGCGCGAAGGCATGGACCGGGATGTTATCGTGTCGGTTGCCATGAAAATCTGGGATATTTCACCGGTGATCGCCACGGCGACACCGTGCTTTCCCGGTGACACCGCGTACTCGCAACGCTGGAGCGCCGAGATTGGCCCGGGCTGTCCGGTCAATGTGAGCGCGATCACGATGTCGCCGCATCTGGGCGCGCACGCCGACGCGCCGCTGCACTACGGTGCCGGCGCCAGCCCCATTGGCAGCGTCGACCTCTCGCCGTTTCTGGGGCCGTGTCGCGTGATCCACGCCATCGACAAGGGGCCGCTGATCGCGCCGGACCATCTCACGCATGCGCTTGACGCGAGTGGCAGCCTGCCGCCGCGCGTGCTGGTGAGGACCTGCCGGACCGCGCCGACGGAGTGGTCGCCGGTGTTCAGCGCCTTCGCGCCCGGGACCATCGCGTGGCTGGCCGGCCTCGGCGTGCGCCTGGTCGGCATCGACTCGCAGTCGGTCGACCCCGCGGACAGCAAGACGCTCGACAGCCACCAGCAGCTCTTGAAGCACGACCTGCGTGTGCTCGAGAACCTGATCCTGGATGATGTCGCCGCCGGCGACTACGAACTGATCGCGCTGCCGTTGAAGCTGGCGACGGCCGATGCCTCGCCGGTGCGGGCCGTGCTGCGGTCCCTGCCATGATCACCCGAGCCGATTGCGTCGCCCGCGATGCCGCCGACGTGCTGGCGCCCTTGCGGGCGCAGTTTGCCATGACCGGGGCAGATGCCGAGGGCCTGATCTATCTCGATGGCAACTCGCTCGGCGCCGTGCCCGCTGCCACGGCCGCTCGCGTCCAGGCCGTCGTCGAGAGCGAGTGGGGCGTGGGCCTGGTCCGCAGTTGGAACACTGCCGGCTGGATCGACCTCGGTCAACGAATCGCGGACAAAATTGCGCCGCTCGTCGGTGCCGCCCCTGGCGAAGTGATCGTGGCCGATTCGACCTCGGTGAATCTCTACAAGGTCTTAAGTGCCGCCATCGCCATCCAGCAGGCGCGGGCGACGAAGGCCAGTCAGATTGTCTCGGAACGCACGAACTTTCCGACGGACCTCTACATCGCCGAGACGTTGGCGCGCGCGCACGGGCTTGAGCTGGTGCTGGCGAATGCCGACGACATCCCCGCGTTGCTCGGCGATCGCGTTGCCGTGCTGATGATGACGCACGTCAACTACCGCACGGGCCGCATGCATCGGATGGCGGACCTCACCAAGGCCGCGCACGCAGCCGGCGCCCTTGCGGTGTGGGATCTCGCACACTCCGCCGGCGCAGTGCCTGTTGACCTGAACGGTGCCGACGCCGACTTCGCCGTCGGGTGCGGCTACAAGTACCTGAACGGCGGTCCCGGCGCGCCGGCATTCGCGTGGGCGCATCCGCGTCACGTCGCATGGATGGAGCAAGAGCAGTGGCGTCAGCCACTCTCGGGATGGCTCGGCCACGCCGCACCGTTTGCGTTCACGCCCGACTACCGTCCCGGCGCCGGCATGTCGCGCTTCATCTGCGGCACACCGCCCATGCTGTCGCTGGCAGCGCTCGAGTGCGGCGTCGACACGCTCCGGTCCGCTGCGCCATACGGTGGCATGGCCGCGATCCGTGAGAAGTCGACCGCGTTAACCGACGGGTTCATCGCGCTCGTCGAATCGCGTTGCGCCGGACACGGTCTGACCCTCGTGACACCGCGCGAGACGAGCGACCGCGGCAGCCAGGCCAGCTTCGCCCACGCCACCGGCGGCTACCCGATCATGCAGGCACTGATCGCGCGCGGCGTCATCGGCGACTTCCGCGCGCCCGACATCCTGCGCTTCGGCTTCACGCCCCTCTACACAAGATTCGTCGATGTCTGGGATGCCGTCGCTCACCTGGAACAGGTGATGACCACGGACGAGTGGCGCGAGCCGAGATTCGACGTCCGCGCCGCCGTCACGTAGTGTGGCCACAGAGGACACAGAGGACTCCGAGCCAATCTTTCGAAATGCCCCTCGGCTGCTCCGAAGCCTGATCGCATTTAGAAAAAGTTTCCTCTGTGAACTCTGTGTCCTCTGTGGCCTAGTTTCTTGCGATGTCGTACGAGTGCAGCCGCGCCGCATGGTCGTAGATGTGCGACACGATGACTAGTTCGTCCGCCTTCGTCCGTTCGATGAACGCCGCCATCTGTTCGTGAACCGTCGCCGCTGAGCCGACGAACGACACGCGCGTCGGCGGCGTGACGCCAGGCACCTCGTTCGGATCGCGCTCCCATTCCTTCGACGGCGGTGGCAGTTGCAGGGGCCGGCCCGCGCGCAGGCTCGCGAACGACTGTCGGCCGGATGACGCGAGAAAGCGCGCCTCGTCATCGGTGTCGGCCGCCACCACGTTCACGCCGAGCATCAAGTAGGGCTGGCGCAGATGCTCAGACGGCTTGAACCGCTCGCGATAAATCGCCGCCGCCTCGTCCAG
>CAMBHC010000087.1 GCA_945866285.1 Candidatus Sulfopaludibacter sp. SbA3
ATGAGTAGGCGAGCACCGGCACGTCGGCCGACATGGCTTCGAGCAGCGGAACACAGAAGCCTTCGTGCTCGGACAGCGAGATGTAGACGCTCGACATGCGGTAGTAGGTAGCGAGGTCTTCGTCGGGCACCGGCCCGGGAAACAGGAAGCGGCCGGGCGGCATACGGTACTCGGCGAGCAGGGCCTGGATCGTGTCGAAGTAGCGAGGCACGGCGTCGGTGCGGCCGACAAAGATGAAGCGATACGACTCGTCGACGTAGCGCTTGTAGTGCTCGGCCAGCTTGATGTGGTCCTCGATCTTCTTGTTCGGTGCGATTCGGCCCACGAACAGGAAGTTGAGAAAACCATCGCTCCGCAGCACGGCCTCCAAGGCCGGCCGCCGCGGCGCCGCGGTGATCCGCTCGGTATCGATGGCGATCGGGAACACGCCGGTGTTGGTGAAACCGTAGCTCTCGAGTTCGAGCCGGTTGTACTCGGAGTCGCCCAGCGCGACATCGGTATGCCCGACCAGGGTCTTCAGGTCTTCGCGGCTGAGCGCCGTCAAGCGGAAGAGGTTGGCGTCGTAGGCGGCGAAGAAATGCGACGGCGTGACGTTGTGATACTGCAGGATGCGGCCGCCCGGCAGCCGGGCGAACTCCGCGGTCAGCGGCGACACCATCGCGAAATGGAGAATCGTCAGGTCGCCGCGCTTCGCCGCGGGATCGGCGAACCAGCGCACGTCGCCGCGCAGATCGTCATCGATCGTCAGCGCGTAGATCTCCGATTCATGCCCGAGCTCGCGCAGCAGGGTCCTGACCCTGCGGGCCGAGTCGCCGATCGCGTCACCCTTGTGCGCCGCGGGCACCCACTGGTTCACGATCATCGCAATCCCCACATCACCAGATTCATGGTGCGGCAGGCAGCGCCAGGAAGGCCGACGGCCGATAAGCCTTGATCGCTTCGAGCTCTTCGGCCAGCTGGCCCTGATCCCAGAAATCGAACGCCACGGGCGGATGCGGGCGCCGCGGCGTGGCCAGCAACTGGTCGACAAAGGCGAGCAGCGTGCCCTCGAAATCCCGGGCTTCGAGACGATCGAGGGCGGCGTCCTGGCCTTCGATAATGCGCGCTTGCAGGTCGAGGTCGTCGACGACGGCATTGATGAGCGCCGCCACCGCCAGGGGATCCTTGTCCGTATACAAGACGCCGGCCCCATCCATGGTGGCAGGCACGGCCGTTGCCGCATACGCGAGCACCGGCACGCCCATGTGAAACGCCTCGATGATCGGCACGCAAAAGCCTTCGTGCTCGCTCGCGCACAGGAACACGTCGGCCAGTTCGTAATAGGCCGTCAGCTCTTCGTTGGACACGTGACCAACGAAGTGGACGTCTGAGACACCGCAGTCGGCAATGAACTGATGCAACAGTGTCAGGTACCGTTCAAAGCCGGAATGGGCGCCCACGAGCAGCAGCCGCGATCGCGGGTTGAACCATTTCTTGTACGCCTGGAACGACCGAATCACATCCTCGAACTTCTTGTTCGGAATCACTCGTCCGACGAACAGCACATTGACCCAGCCGTCGTGGTACTGGCCGGCCTGCATGTAGTTGGCCGGTCCGCTCAAGTGACCGAACCCTGGCACGACCGGTAGCACGCCGGTGGCGGAGAAGCCGAGCGCCTCGAGCTCCTGGCGGTTGTATTCCGAATCGCCCAGGGCCAGATCGCAGCGCTCGCGGTAGAGCGCCAGCTCGCGCCGGCCCCGAAAGCACAGTTGCACCAACTCCTTGTGGATGTCGACGAAGTACTCGGGCGGCGTGATGTTGTGGTACACCAGCGCCATCCGATCGGGCAGCGCGTACGCCACGCGAGAGGCGCGCGAGCCGATCGAAAAATGATGGACCAGGATGTTGTCGGGATGGCTGGCGTCAGCCAGATCGCGGTAGTCGAGCGTCAGGTGCTCGAGCCGGGGATCGGCCGTCTGGACGAAGATCTCGGAATCGTAGCCAGCTCCGCGCAGCACCTGCTGAATGCCCAGCACTTCGTTGCCGATGGCATCTCCGTAGCCCAGCGTGGCGAGCACCTGGTGGATCGCAATGGCCACTACTTCGCTCCGCTACCGCCGCCATTACCACCGCCGCCGGGTCTGCGGCGACGCTGCGGCCGGCCACCGCGCCGGTTGTCGCGGCCGCGATTGCCACCCTCGGGCCGTCCGCCCTCGGGTCGTGGACCCTGCGGGGGCCGGCCACCTTCGGGACGCGCGGCCTGTGGACCGCCCGGCTTGGCCTGAGCGGAGTCGAAGGCGGGCCGCGGCGCGTCCTGCTTCGGACGATCTTGCGCGCCATCGGCGGGCTTGCCCTTGGCGGAATCGTTGGGCCGCCGGCCGTCCGGTCGCGGACCGCGGTGATCGCGACGATGTTGATCGCGACGCTGATCGCGCTGCTGAGACTGCGGCCGTTCAGGTGGCTGCGAGCGGATCGGTGCCTGCGGCTGGCTTACGGCCGCCGGCCGATCGCTTCTGACTTCAGGCTTCTGACTTCTAACTTCGCGATAAGGCCCGACCGGCAACTGCTTGACGATGCTGTCAGCGGGCGGCAGCGAGCGGCGGCGGCGCGTGAACCAACCCGGTACCGGCTCCATCGTCCGCGACGGTGTCTCCTTCGACAACTGTTCCAGCATGTCGACATACTTCTTCTCGATCACCGGCCAGGCGTAGTTCTTCTCGAAGAACGCGCGCCCGTTGCGACCGAGTGCCGCCTGCAGGCCCGGACCGGAGTCGATCGCCCGCACGGTCTCGGCGAACTCGTGAAAGCTGCCGTAGAACAAGCCGGCGTTACTGCGGAGGCACTGGCCCTGCAGCACGTCGCACTTGGCGTTGGCGAGCACCGGCTTGCCCATGGCCCACGCCTCGAGCGCCACCATCGACAGGCTCTCGAGATACGAGGGCATGATCAACAGCTCGGCGGCGGCCATCGCGTCGTACTTGTCCTGGTCTTCGAGGAAGCCCAGGTGATGAATACGTGGGTGCTGCGGAATCGGCACGTGCGGCGTGCCGACCAGGACCAGGTGCATGCCATCGACCAGCGACGCGCTGTAGTGTTCGAAGAACTCGAACAGCTCGAGGCAGCCTTTGTTCTCGTCGATGCGGCCGACGTAGATCGCGAAGCGGTCTCGCATCTCGAACTTCTGGCGGAAGCGCCCGCCGTTCGATCGCTCGGGAATCTCTGAGCCGACGCCGACCACCACGCCCGGCACCGACTGGTTGTTGGCGACACCCTGGATCAGGGCGCGCTCCTCGAACGAGTTGTACATCAGCGCGCGAATGCCGCGGAACACCGGCGGGAAGATGCCCAGGCCCAGCGCGCCGTCACGCTCGGCCGTCGGCACCAGGATCGCCTTCGATGCCACCGCGCGACAGCCGTGGAAAGAGTGGTGATAGCGGAAGCTGAAGAAGATGAAGAAGTCGTAATCCGCCTCGTGCGCCTTGATGTGACTGACGAGCGCCGGGCTGGTGGGCCCTTCGGCATCGAGCCACGCCAGTTCATCGCGATACGAATGCGGCTGCGTGAAGACCTTGGCCGACCACTTCGCGAACTCGACCGGCTCGCGCTCGACCGACACCGGGAAGCGGCGGACGGGAATCCCGTTCACGACCTCCAGGCCGGCCGGCAGCTCGTTCTTCCACGAAATGTAATCGCGATGCGCGCACGTCGTGAGCACCTCGACCTGGACGTGCTTGGCCAGGTGCTCCGCGACGTAACGGGCATGCTGCTCGGCGCCGCCGTTGATGTCAGCGCCGTACCGCTGGACGACGACCGCGACCTTCACTGCTTGTCCGAGGATGCGGGTGCGTCGGGCGCGTCAGGTGCAGCCGGTGCATCCGACGCAGCTGGTGCGGCCGGTGCCGCAGCTACCGCCTGGGTCTCAGGCGCCTCGAAGTCTCCCTCATCGCCGCCATTCCCCTCGTCGGGACCGTCGTAGTCGCCTTCGGCGTCGGACGCACCTGACGCACCCGCCGCACCTGGCGCACCTGCTGAACCCGGAAGTCCGGCGCCACCGCGCCGTCCGCGACGCCGACGCCGGCGCTTGCGGTTGGGATCACCCTGGCCTTGGCCCTGCTGACTCTGGCCCGGCTGGCTGGCGGGAACGAAGCCTTCGAACGAGCCGGTTACTGTCGGCGCCGCGGCTGGTTCATCATCGTGCGTCTCACGGCGGGCCGGGGCGTGGATGACTTCGGGCCGGTACTGCACGACGCCCTCGAGCGCGCGCACGCGGCGCTCGCTGAAGTCGAGGCGGCTCGACAGCGACTCGACGCGCATCCGCAGGTTTTGCATCTCGATGCCGGTACGGGTTGTCTCAAGCACGATGTTGTGCAGGACCTCGTAGTAGAGGGCATTCCACTCGGCCCGCGAGCGATCGAACTGCTGGTGCTCGATGCGGCGCCGCGCCTCGCGCTTCAGCAGGTCGACATTGAACTGCGACTGGATGTGCAGGATCTGGTTGAGCGTGTTCGGGTTGAAGAACAGCTTCAGCAGCGGCCGGAACAGCTTGCGGGCGAAGCGCATGAGCCCACGATGCGTCGCAAACAGCGTCTGATCGTCGAATTCGTAGGGCGGTTCGATCTTGGGCGGGTCGACAAGCAGCGGGCCGACCGCCGGCCGGCTCTTGCGGAACTGCTCCAGCAGATCGGAGCGCAGGTTCTTGGGCTCCAGGAATTTTTCGAGCCGCACGCTGGCCAGCTCGCGAATCTGATCTTCGGTGTAGTCGGCGCCGCGCTTCTCGAGAATGCGGGCGCGGATCTGCGTCATGATCTGCTCGACGTCGACCGACTCGGAACGAATGGTGAACTCGCTCATCGACTTTTAAACCTCAGGACTCGGATTTCGCCTGCTGGCGGCGTTTCCGGCTGGCAAACTCGGGCGCTTCCGCGATGCAAGTGCCGAGAATGCCGAGTGATTGTTTGAATGCGTGCATGCCGGCACGCGTGATCGCGGCGGGCGATTCACCCACCTGCGGATAGCCATTGGCGTCGGGTGTCAGCTGCTCCCAGTTGTCGAACAGCCGCCCCCAGGGACTCGACAGCGCCTCGCGCATGTGCCTCGCGCCGTTGACGGGATACCAGAAGCTGTCGTGGTAGATCACGCTCGCGATGTAGGCCCACGGTGCCAACACTGTTTTCAGCGACCACTCGACGGGCTTCCGCAGCGGTCCCCAGTAAATGTAGTGCTGCATCTTTGAGGCGAAGGTCATTTTCTTGAACGGGCCGGTGAAGTGCCAGTTCTCCTTGGCGGCCTCGAGATCACCGACAATCTCGATGTCACGCGGGTCGCCGCAGCCAAGACCCAGGTCATGGGCCATGCGGATGTACTTGATCGACATGGGATCCATGCCCATCAGCTTGGCCGCCACCGCGTCGATCGCGACCTGGTCACTGCTGGCCAGCATCACGTTCTTGACGTGCGGCACCATGCAACGCGGCCCAGGGCCGTCGCCGGCAAAGGTGCCGTCCATCACGGCAAACACGCCGCGGTGGATCTTCTTCTGGATCATCAGCAGGTCCACCAGCGTTTCGTGGATCACCGGATGCGTCCAGTGGCGGCGCTCGTTCAGCAGCCCGCCAAACGCGTTCTTCATCGCCCCGGTCGTGGTCGTGAAGACGTGGGTCTTCACGGTCGGCAGGTGGATGATGTTTTCCCCGATGAACCGCTGCGGGATCATGAAGCCGTCGGGGTAGACCTGGTTCAGGCAGAGGAACTGGTCCGCGAGCGCGCTGCCAACGGCCTCGCGGACATTGATCCACGGCTCGTCGCCCTCGTAGAGGTGCACGTTGCGGAGCCCGTGCGCCTGCACCACCGGCAGTTGCTTGTTGGCCTCTTCACCAAGATGCGCGTCAATGACGACGGTGCGGTTGTGGCAGGCGTGGATCAGGGCGGGGTCGTAGCCGTCCTGCTTCATGGCGCGGATCACGCCATCGAGCTGCCATGGCGTGGTCGAGCAGCCCGGGAAGAAGAAGTGCCACGAGATATTGACCTTGAGCGCGGTGTCGGCGTCCTTCGCGATGACGTCCTGGTACCCGGCCAGGTTCATCACGGCGTGCGTGTCCCGAAGGACCGTAGCCGGCGAGGTCTTGAGTAGGGCGACTTTTGAACGCGTCAATTCCCAGTTACGACGAGTACGGCCGATAGATGATGAGGATGACTGCGATGCCCCAGAGCGCCACGCAACTGAGCAGCGGGCGATCCCGCAACAGCATGTCCGAGGGGCTGCCGCCGCCGTGCTTGCGATGCACGAGGTACAGGTACCGGAAAATGCCGTAGATCGGGACCGGCGTGGTCAGCACCAAGAGCTGGGTGCTGAACCGCTCGGCCGTTTCAGGGCTCGCGCAGTAGACCACGTAGACGACAAGTGTTGCTGCCGCTACGATCGCGATCATCTGATCGAGCAAGTACGGATCGTACTCCTCCAAGATTCGGCGGTGTCCCTTCGCCCCGTCGCCCAGCATGGTGATTTCATGCCGCCGCTTCGCCAGGCCCAGGAATAACGCCCCCAGGATCGTGCAGACCAGCAACCAGTCGCTGACCGGCACACCAATTACCAACCCACCTGCCTCGGCACGGAGCACGAAGCCAATCGCGATCGACATGACGTCGAGGATCACGACGTGCTTCAACCACCGCGTGTACAAGACGAAGAGCGCCAGGTACGCCGAAGCAGAAACCGCAAACATCGGCTGCAGCCAGTAGGCTGCCGCCAGTGCGACCACACTCAGTGCCGCGGCCCAGCCGAGGGCGGCGGCGGGAGAGAGCGCGCCCGAGGCGATCGGCCGCATCCGTTTGACCGGATGCAGTGCGTCAGCCTCGCGGTCGGAGACGTCGTTGACCAGGTAGACGGCTCCCGACAATGCGCAAAAAATCAAAAAGGCCGCCGAAGCATTCGCCAAGGCGGCCGGGTCGAGCAATTTGACGGCAAAAATCAGCGCCGCAAATACAAGCAGGTTCTTGGTCCACTGATCCGGTCGCAGCGAAATAATCAGGTTCGCGACCGCGGACCGAGTCTCCACCTACTTGTAGCTCTTGACGGCTTCCGCCTCCGAATCGAAGGTGTCGAATACCGTCAGCAACTTCGTGATGGAGAGCAGGTCCTCGATGCGCTTGGTCAGGTTGAGCAGCTTAAGGCTGCCACCCTGGCGGCTGACCGTGGTGTAGGTCCGAACCACTTCGCCGAGGCCCGCGCTATCGATGTAAGGCACGCCTTCGAGATTGAGCAACAGCTTCTTCTTACCTGCTGAGAGCAGGCTGTTGATCTTGTCCTTCAGCAACTCGTCGCCCTCGCCCAAGGTCATCTTGCCCTTGAGGTCGAGCACGGTCACATCGTTCACGGTGCGTTCGACGATTTCCATTCGCTTAGATCCCCTGCGTCGGTAAAACCCTTGGGTCGTGGGCGTTTAAGCGCCCTAAAAAGGTGTCGAATACTACCACGGCACGAGCCGGAGATGGTCCTGAGGGCCTGAGGTCTTGAAATTTCAAGACCCCAAGCCCCAAGTCCCCAAGCCCTACCTATTCCGTTTCGCGGCGCATCTTCTTCCGATTGCGCTTCCGGGCGAGCGCCTGCTTTGCGCGACGCTTGTCACCGGGCTTCAAGTAGAAAGAGTGCTTCTTGATGTCCTTGATGATGTCTTCCTGCTGCACCTTGCGCTTGAAACGTCGCAACGCGCTTTCGATCGACTCACCTTCTTGCAATTTCACTTCGGCCATCTGTAGTCACCCCCTTCCGGCTAATATTTGCGTCCTCGTTCACCAGACCACCAGATACTGGCTCCAATCGGCGACGGGACAAGTATGCTAGGCTATCACAAACATAGACGGGGCTGCGGGCTAAGTTAAGCCCTTTGTTGTCTTCGACTTAGGCAGCATCGCCGTTCTCGAAAGTCATTTGCCCTAAGCGACAAAATGCGCATCCTTGTAATCGGCTCAGGCGCGCGCGAGCACGCACTGGCCTGGAAGCTGGGCCAGGAACCAGGCGTTGACTACTTACTCTGTGCTCCTGGCAACCCCGGAATCGCCACTTCCACCGCCATCGCACCCCTCGACATCGTGGACACCGACGCGGTCGTTCGGCTCATCGAGCACCACCGAATCGACCTGACCGTGGTCGGTCCGGAAGCTCCGCTCGGCCGCGGGTTGGCCGACCGGCTCGCTGCCGAAGGCCGGCTGGTCTTTGGCCCGACCAGGGCGGCCGCGCAGCTCGAGACCAGCAAGGCCTTCGCAAAGGACTTCATGCAGCGGCATCGCGTGCCGACCGCGCACTATCGCGTGTGCGTGACCGCCGAGGAGGCCTTGACCGCCATTCGTTCCGGCGAGTTTGGCGATGCGCTTGTGGTCAAGGCCGACGGCCTCGCGGGCGGCAAGGGCGTCGTCGTGGCGCCGGACCGCGCCACCGCCGAGGCCGCCGTGCACGCCGCCATGGTCGATCGCAGCTTCGGTGAGGCCGGTGCCCGCGTCGTCCTTGAAGAGATGCTGACCGGCCCCGAGGTGTCGTTCTTCGTCGTGGCCGACGGTGGACACTACGTGCCGCTCCTGTCAGCCCAGGATCACAAACGCATTTTCGACCACGACGAGGGACCGAACACCGGCGGCATGGGGGCGTTTTCGCCGAGTCCGCTGATGACCGCAGCGCTGCAGGCGCGCGTCGAGCGCGAAATCGTCAAGCCCGTACTCGACGGAATGGCCGCTGAAGGAACGGCGTTCCGCGGATTCCTCTATTGCGGACTGATGCTGACGCCAGATGGCCCCAAGGTGATCGAGTTCAACGTCCGCTTCGGCGATCCAGAGGCGCAGGTCGTGTTGCCGTTGTTGACCGAGCCGCTGGCGCCGATGTTGACCGCCGCCGCGGAAGGGCGGTTGCGCGAGTTTGGATCCTGGACCCCGGA
>CAMBHC010000088.1 GCA_945866285.1 Candidatus Sulfopaludibacter sp. SbA3
AGTTTGGGACCTACGAAGGCAGTCGCATCAACCAGCGGATGCTGGAACTCGTCCTCGAGTTCCTGCACGAAACCCGCGACAAATAGGCGGACCGTAGAGGCGGGTCTTGAGACCCGCCTAGGCCAGCGCCTGTTCCAAATCCGCAATCAGGTCCGACGCGTCCTCGAGGCCGATCGAAATCCTGACCATGCCCTTCGACACGCCCGCCTGCACCAGTTCATCGTCCGTCAGCCCATACTGCGACGTGAGAATCGGCAGGCTGCAGATGCTCTCCACGCCACCGAGACTGGCGGCGCGCTTGATTATCTTTAGCTGGTCGAACACCCGGAACGCAGCGTCCCGACCACCCTTTATATCGAGGGTCACGACCCCGCCGAAGCCGCTCATCTGCCCCTTGGCAATGGCGTGGTCGGGATGGGAGGTGAGACCTGGGTAGTGGACGCATTCCAGCGCAGTGTGGTTTTCGAAGTGCTGCGCCACCTTGAGGGCGTTGGCGTTGTGCTGCGCCACGCGCAACGGCATGGTCTTGATGCCGCGACCCAAGGCGAAGGCAGGAATCGGATCCATGATGCCGCCGAGCAACCGCCGCGCCTTGGCGAGCGGCGCGATCACCGACTTCGAGCCGGACAGCGCACCGCCGGTCACGTCGCTGTGACCGTTCAGGTACTTCGTCGCGCTCTGCATCGACAGATCAATGCCCATCGACGCCACCGGCTGATTCAAGGCGCTGGCGAACGTGTTGTCGATCACGGACATGACACCGGCCTTCTTGCACGCCGCCGCCACCTTTCGTACGTCGACGCAGCGCAGGGTCGGGTTAATCGGAGATTCGAACCAGACCATCTTCGTCTTGGGGCCGATGACCCGATCGAGGTTCGCCAGGTCGTCGAGCGTAATGAAGCGCCGCTCGACGCCGAACTTGGTCATCAGGTCTTCGATAATGTGGAACGTGCCACCGTAAATGGCCGCGCTGCAGAGAATTTCGTCGCCCGGCTTCAACAGCGTCAGCAGCGTCGTCGAGATGGCCGCCATCCCGGAACTGAACAAGAGCGCGGCTTCCGCGCCGTCCACCGCGGCCACCTTCTGCTCGACCGCCACGACTGTCGGGTTCTCATACCGGGAGTAGAGATAGCCGTTCAGTTTCCCTTCCTGGTACTTGATGACGTCGGCCACCGAGTCGAACACGAACGTGCTCGTCTCGTAGATGGGCACGGTGAGCGAGGGCGTCGCGCCGGTATCAATGCGTTCGCCGGTGTGAATGAGCTTGGTAGCGGGCTTCATGTAGGAAGTTTAGCCACAGAGGACACAGAAGACACAGAGAAATTCTTTCTAAAATGCCTGTCAGGCATTTCACACGTTGACTCTGTGAACTCTGTGTTCTCTGTGGCTAGTACTCTGGATCGCGATTGACTTGCATCAGCCGGTCGCCGGACGCGCCGACGACGGGTTCGATGAACTGGCGGTAGGCGTCTTCGAAGCCACGCTCCATCAGCTCGTCAAGGGTCTGCACGCGGTCGGACTTCTCGTCGTAGGCGCCGATCAAATCGAGCGGCCGAATGGGATTGTGTGCCGGGCGAATCACGTAGACGCCCTGGAACCGATGATGCAGGTGGCGGACGGCGTCGCTGAGCGCCGCGGTCTCCGAGGACGCGAGTTGCTCGCCGACGCGGCCGAATCCATCCAGCCGTGGCGGCCGTAGTTCATGCGGTCCTGGCGCCTCCGGCGTGGCGGCAATGATCACCACCTGCTCGGCGCCGGCGGCCGCGGCCTCTTCAATCAGTCGCGCCAGGCACGCCGGACGGTCGACCAGGCGGTGGGTCTCACCGCGCCAGTACGAGTCGGGCGCAAATTGGACGAGGCGCGGATCGCTGACCCCAGGCAGGCTCATGGCCGCGGCCAGGACGTCGGCCGTGAACGCCTGGGTGCCGCTCGACAGATCGTGCGCCTCGGCGCGACGTGACGACACGCCGCCCGGTGGCGGGAACAGCGCCTTACGGAACGGCTCGCGGACCAGTCCGAACACGAGGTCGCGGTGGGCGTCCATGTCGTGCACCACCAACAGCAACTCGCGGAACCCGGGCTGCCCCAGGTTCTCGGCCAGCAACTCCGCGTACCGTCGGCTCAGGTCCGTCGCGTCAGGCGTCTTGATGGCCGCGCCGCCATTGAGCAGGCGCCACACACTTTCGGTGGCATGCCGAATCGCCAGCGTGCCATCAATCGGTGAGCCCAGCAGGGCCCACGCCTTGCTGCCCGACGTGCGCCGATGCAACGGCGCACGCCACCACGTCAACCACGCACCCACCGCCAACGTCAGCACGGCGGCTCCCGCCAGCAGGGCGGCCAGTCGTGGGAGCCATGTCGGCAGCGCGGCCGGCAAAAACGCCATCGTCAAGGTGTCGAGGAACGACTGGACGAATCGCGCGCCGGCGTCGAGCCCGGCCATGCCGAGGACTAACGCGATTGGGTAGACGATCAGGCCAAGCAGGATCACGGCCGCGGGAATCGCGAAGACGCCGACGAGGCCGAGGGCCAGCCGCCGCAGCAAGCGGAACGGCCAGCGCCAGCGATACAACAGCGGGATGGATGGCGAATGCCAGAAACCGCCGGACTCCCATAACTGGGCGCTGCCATCGACCGCGGCCAGCACCGCCGCGATTGCACCGACGCCGCGACCGCCAACGATATCGACTTTGACGCCGGCTTCTTGAATCGCGCGCAACGCGCCGGCATGGTACGCGCCGTCAGCGCCCGTCCCTGTGAACAGGAGCGCGGTGCGGCGTTCTGGAGAGTAGGTGTCGCGGGGCTCGGTCACAGCCTGGCGGTACTAGTCGTCGTGGATGGTGACGAGCTTGAGGATTTCGAACTTACGGGTGCCGCTCGGCGTCGAGACGGTGACGTCGGCGCCCTCTTCCTTGTTCAGGATGGCGCGGCCAATCGGCGACGAGGTGGAGATGAGGCCCTTCTCCGCTTCAGCGTCTTCCGGCATCACCAGCTGGTAAACGATCTCCAAATCCTTCTCGCGGATGGTCACCGTGGACCCGAACCCGGCTTTGCCGTGCGGGATGCGATCCATGTTCATCATCGAGATCTCGGCGACGCGGCGCTTGAGCATGGCAATGCGGGCATTGACCATGGTCTGGCGTTCCTTCGCGGCTTGGTACTCCGCGTTCTCGCGCAAGTCGCCAAGTTCGCGCGCGCGCTGAATCTCCTTGGGGAGTTCCATGTGCAGCTCGCGCTCGAGGGCGTTGATCTCGTCTTCAAACCGCTTGATGATTCTTTCTTTCATCGCGTAGAGAGTGACTGTAGCACAATGTTCCAGCGCCCCGCGTGGCCCTATGACCGCCATCACCAGCCGGCACCATCCCCTCGTCAAAGAGTTCCGCGATGCGGCTCGCGGCGGCAACGTCATGCTGCTCGATGGCTGGCACCTGTTGACCGAGGCGATCAACGCGGGCATCACCCTTGAGACGGTCGCGACCTGCGGTCCGCTGACGGCAGAGCAACAGATGGTGCTCGATCGTGCCCGTCGAGGCCATGCGCAGATCGTCGAAGTGTCCAGCGCCGTTCTGAACGCCGTGTCGCCGGTCAACTCACCGACGGGCGTCGTCGCCACTGCGCGCAAGCCGGTCGCAGACGCCGCCACCATGCTGACTCCCGCGCCACCATTGGTGCTGGCCGGCATCGGCATCCAGGATCCCGGGAATGCCGGTGCCGTGATTCGCTCTGCAGCCGCGGCCGGCGCCACCGGCGTCATCGTCGACGAGGCAACCGCTGACCCCTGGGGCTGGAAAGCACTGCGAGCGTCGATGGGCGCTGTCTTCCGACTGCCGGTCGCGCGGACCCGCAATCCCATGGCGACGCTGGCCGCCTGGCAATCCGCCGGCGTCACGGTGGCCGCAGCTGTCCCTCGCGACGGCGTGTCGATGTACGACACCGACCTGACGCGTCCACTGGTGGTGCTGATGGGCGGCGAAGGCCCAGGCCTGCCCGACGAGGTCCTTGCCCTGGCCGACGCGCGCATCAGCATTCCCATGACTGGCGCAGTGGAGTCACTGAACGTCGCCGTCGCGGCTGCGCTCATCCTGTATGAAGCCAAGAGGCAACGCGCACTTGGCGCGCCGAAGCCCTGCGGCGAAGGCGGCCGATGAGCCTGTTCGACGATCCGCCGGCGCCAGTCGACCCAAAGACGGTTCCACTCCCGGAACGCATGCGTCCGCGTACGCTCGACGAGATCGTCGGCCAGGACGATGTGATCGCGGCGGGACGGCCGCTGCGCGAGATGATCGACCGCGACTTATTGCAGTCGATCATCCTGTGGGGGCCACCGGGAACTGGCAAGACGACGCTCGCGCGCCTGATCGCAGACCTGACCAAGGCCGACTTCATTGCGTTCAGTGCCGTGCTGGCTGGTATCAAGGAAGTGAAAGACGTCATGGCCGCGGCCGAACAGCGCCGTCGCATGAGCGGTCGTCGCACCATTGTCTTTGTTGACGAGATTCATCGCTTCAACAAGGCGCAGCAAGACGCTTTTCTTCCCCGCGTCGAAAGCGGCGACATCGTCCTGATTGGCGCGACCACGGAGAATCCGTCCTTCGAGGTGAACGCCGCCTTGCTCTCGCGGTCCAAGGTCTTCGTCCTCAAGTTGCTGACCGAGGACGCGATTGTGACCATCCTCAAGACGGCGCTCGCCGACCCAGAGCGTGGCCTCGGCAAGCAGCAGCCTGAAGCCGATGAAGACGCGCTGCGTGCGATCGCCCGATTCGCGAACGGCGATGCGCGCTCGGCCTTGAACCTGCTGCAGCTCACCGTCTCGTCGGCCAACAATCCGACCGGCCGGCCCAGGATCGACCAGGCGCTGCTCGAGAAGACGCTGCAGAACCGCACGCTGCTCTATGACAAGACCGGCGAGGAGCACTACAACCTGATGTCGGCGCTCCACAAGTCGATGCGCAACAGCGATCCAGATGCGTCCATCTACTGGCTGGCGCGCATGGTGGAATCAGGCGAAGACGCGAAGTACATCGCGCGGCGGTTGATTCGCTTTGCGTCCGAGGACATCGGCAACGCCGACCCCCAGGCGTTGACCATCGCGGTCGCCGCCAAGGACGCCGTGCATTTCATCGGCATGCCCGAGGGCAACACGGCCCTGGCCCAAGCCGCGATCTACCTGGCGACCGCGCCGAAGAGCAACGCGGTTTACAGCGCGTATGCCGCGGCCGCCGAGGCCGCGAAGAACGACGTCGCGTTACCGGTGCCGCTGCACCTGCGTAATGCGTCGACCAAGTTGATGAAGCAGTTGGACTACGGCAAGGGCTACCAATACGCGCACGACGCGCCCGACGCAGTAGCGAGCATGGACTGCCTGCCGGATAACCTGAAGGGCCGGGAGTTCTACAAGCCGACCGACTACGGCTTCGAAAAGGAAATCAGGAAGCGCCTGGCCTGGTGGAAATCACGCAGGAGCGGGTCTTAAGACCCGCCCCTGCGACTGAAGCTAGGGCAGGGCGAAGGTATGGACCTTGCCCTGGCTGATCCCCGCCATCACGGCGATGTACTGCTTACCATCCAGCTCGTAGCTGATCGGCGTCGCGACGCCCTGTCCGAGCTGCGCTTCCCATAGCGTCTTGCCACTCAGCGGATCCAGCGCGAAAAACTTGCCGGCGCTGTTCCCGACGAAGATCAACTGGCCGGCCGTCGACAGCGCGCCGCCGCTCGACAGGAACGGAATCTTCCACGCCGGCTTCTGTGCGACCGGGTCCCATGCGACGAAGAATCCGCCAGGTGCCGGTGCCTTCGGATCGGGCGGAGGCGGGGGCACCGGCTTGGCGCCGGCGGGTGTGCCACGGCGAATGCCAAGGTTCCACTGCCCTTCCTTGAACTCGAACTTCTCTTCCATCGCGAACACGGAGCTGGTTTCCTGGCCCGGGTAATAGACGAAGCCGGTTGCCGGGTTGAACGCCATCGGTGGCCAGTGATGCGCGCCGACCGGCCCCGGCGATAGCCGCACCGGCGTGTAGCGATAGCGCGCCGCCTCGGTCTCAATCGGACGGCCGGTCTCCTTATCGATCCCGGTGGCCCACGACGTGAACACGTACGGCTCGCCGGAGATCAACTTACCAGTGGCGCGGTCGAGCACGTAGAAGAAGCCGTTCTTGGGCGCCTGCATCAGCACTTTCTGCGCGCGGCCACCAATAGTCAGGTCGGCAAGGATTATCGGCTGGGCGGCGTTGTAGTCCCAGTTATCACTCGGCGTCGTCTGGTAGTGCCAGACGTACTTGCCGGTATCGGCGTTGAGCGCCACGATCGAGGCAAGATACAAGTTGTCGCCACCGCCGGGACTACGGTGAGCGGCGTTCCACGGAGATCCGTTGCCGGTGCCGACGTAGACCAGGTTCAGTTCCGGGTCGTAGGCGATACCGTCCCACGGTGTACCGCCGCCGCCGTACTTCCACCATTGCCCGCTCCAGGTCTTGGCCGCACGCGCGAGCGCTTCGTCTTCGAACGGCTTCGATGGGTCGCCCGGAATCACGAAGAACTTCCACGCCAGTTTTCCGGTCGCGGAGTCGTAGGCCGCCAGGAACCCGCGCACGCCGTATTCCGCGCCGCCCTGGCCGATCACGACCTTGCCCTTGATGATGCGCGGGGCGCCGGTGATGGTGTAATCCGTTCCGGGCGGCGTGGTCTGGACCGCCCACACGGGCGCGCCGGTCTCGGCGTTGAGCGCTACAAGGCGGCCATCGAGCAGGCCGACGTACACCTTGCCTTCATACAGCGCGACCCCACGGTTCACCGGACCGCAGCACGGCCGCGGTCCCATGGCCTCGGTGCCGCCGCGCACCAAGGCCGGATCGTACTGCCACTTCACCTTCCTGGTTCTGAGGTCAATGGCGTAGACCTGGCTCCACGTGGACGTGCCGTAGAGCACGCCATTGAAGACCACCGGGGTCGTCTCGATCTTGCCGTCAGAGCCGACCTCGATCGCCGCCGTCTGCGCTAGCCGGCTGACGTTGCTTTGGTCGATCTGTTTCAGCGGACTGTGGTGCGTCTCCGCGTAGTCGCGGCCGTAGCCGGCCCAGTCGCCATCGGCCGGCTTCAGCAGTATCGCGTCGGTGACCCTTGGTGCTGCTTGCTGCCCTTGCAGCGCCGAAACGGCGACGCATCCAACCAAACCGGCTGCGATCCAGCTCGCCCAACGCCTTGTCACGCTCATGAGGAAGTCTCCCGCGAGGATTATAGGGGAAGTGTCAGACGTGCCAAGAACGCGTTCAGGGCCATGATCACGTCGTCTGGGATGTCATGGCCCCCGTCAAAGGGAAACCACGTGACATCCAGACCCGTCGCATTGACCCGCTCCTGAAACCGCTCCATGGTGGCAAACGGCAACACTCTGTCGTGCCGGCCATGAGCGATGAAAATGGGCAGCCGCCGCCGGCCCGGGAAGCGCTCGACCCAGGCCGCCTCGTTCACGGTTGTGCCACTCAGCATGACTAGCGCCGCCAGTTCTTGATCGGTCTGGAACGCAATCTCAGCGGCCAGCATGGCGCCTTGGGAGAAGCCGCCAAGGACGATGGGCTGCGGCACGTTCACGAGGAGGTTGCGGACCAGGGACGAAGCCACCTTGATGCCACCAGGATTTGCCATGGAGAAATCGGGATACCGCTGACCGGGCGGGGTGTGGCCTTCGATGTTGAGCCACCACCACCCACGCGAGCCATTGGGTCCGCGCAACGAGCCCTGCGGAAACACCAGGCGCCCGTTGTTTGGTACTTGGAGCTTGTGTTCGAATTGCAGCCAGTCACCGGCGTTGGAGCCGTAGCCATGCAGCAGGACCAGCGACGGCGGGCCGTCTCCCCCGCGCACAATGGCGTCGAGGGCCGCCACCTGAATCCACAGCCAGAACACGGCCAGGGCCATGGCACCGGCCAGCGCGGCAATCAGTGACCAGCGCTTCACGCTAAATCCTGTCGAAGTTCTTTTCGATTTCGCGCCGGGTGATGCGGAGCATCACCGGCCGGCCGTGGGGACACACGGTCGAGTATGCCGTGGCGCGCAGCTCTTCGAGAATGTGATGCATCTTCTCGAGCGTGAGCGGATAGTTGGCCTTCACCGCGGCATGGCAGGCGGTGGTCGCGGCAATCTGCTTAATCGATTCCTCGAGCCGCAACCCGCGATCCAGGCCTTCGAGATCGTCAGCCAACGCGCGCAGCGCCGCGTCGCACTCGTCGCGCGGCAGCAGCGCCGGCATGGCGGTGACCTTGATGCTGTCGCCGCCAAAGTCTTCGACCTCGAAGCCGAACTTCGCCAGGGCCTCCGCGCGCGAGATCAGCGCATTCCGCTCGGCGGCCGGTAGCTCCAGAATCATCGGCACCAACATGCCCTGGCTCTCGAGATTCTCGGTCGTCAGCCGCTGCATGATCCGTTCGAACAGCACGCGCTCGTGCGCCACGTGCTGGTCGATGATGCACAGCCCTTCGTCGTCCATGGCGATGATGAAGGTGTCGCGGAACTGGCCGAGCGCGATCATCGGTCGCACGGTCGGCAGCGCCTCGCCGGCGGGTGGCGAGGTCGACGCCATCGGCCCAGCCGAAGGCGCCGGTTCGTAGCGCGGAATTGGGTTATACGTCGGGGCTGGTCCCGGCGGAGCCCAGCGGCTCGTAAAACTCGATCCAGCCAACGCACCGGGAATCGAGGGCTGCATGGGCTTTCCTGCCAGCACGTCCGACGTATGCAGCGTCAACTCTGGCGCTGG